>NZ_JBHJTF010000062.1:0-22788 GCF_042267565.1 Lysinibacillus sp. NPDC056232
AGGTGCCAAACCTCCCCGTCGATGTGGACTCTTGGGACTCGTAGTTTTTTTAAAATGGTGCCTCAACAAAAAAATTATATATTTATAAAAATCGTTTTGGACAGGTACGTTATTATTATAGTAGAAATTTTATCAAAGAAAATAATTTACAACAACTAGGTATCGTAACCTTTATTTCCATTTTATCTTAAAATAAAAAAAGCCACTATGTGTAGTGAACCCCTTAAAGTTAGATTTTCGGTCTAACTTTTGGGGTATAGTTCATCTTTAGTGGCTTTTGTTTATTAGTTTCTACATATTTCCGAGTTAAGAATACAATCGTGTCGTACTGGTTTTGTTGATGTCGTTCTTGAATTATAGTTAGTTCAACGTAATTGCAAATTCCGAATTCGGCTCGCCAGCAAATACAACCGTTCCGTTCTTCGGCAGTTTTACTTTGTTATTGTCGCTTACAACGGTAAAATTGATACATACTCCATTCTCATCATACACCGCGAACGAACTCTTCGATGGCAACGCCACGGTCATCGTTTTCTCTGCTGCCGCTTGTGGGATCGTAAACCATTTCGCATGCCCATTTGCTTGCAGCGTAACTTTGGATGATTGGCCTGCATCCAGCGGTTTTACGTTGGATTCGCTTACGTATAAAAATCCGGACATCTCTATATATTCATCGCCGCCTTCTGTATAGAAACGGGCTTCCGTCGTATCACGGCCACTAGCCACAGGTATTTGGAGCTGATGCATCGCCGTGTTAGGGCCTGTAATTTTTAAGCTTTCCCAATAGCCCTCCATGCCTTCCTTGCTATTAATTTGTTCGGCAAGCATCATTAAATATTGCATTGAACTAAATTTCTCACTCACAAGATAAAACTTGACGCCTTCTCGCTTTGCCCATGCGGCAGCGGTTTCCTTCGATAGCGCATTGTCTTCTAGTTTCTCGGCTACATATTGAGTAACCACTGCTTGCCCTAAACCTGGTATCGATGAATATGTGCTCTCCTTCAAATAAGTTCGTCCATTCTTCTCAGTGACGAAATTGAGTTTGGCGGTACCATTCTCATTAATAAAGCTTCCATTCGCAGTATATACATATTTTACTTGTGGATTAGATGGTAAGATTAGTTCTCCAGTCTTCGTAATTTCTATTTTGAATTGACCGAAACTATTGCCGTAAAAACCCGCTTTCTTCGCTACGTCTTGAGGCATTTTGGCTTTGATTGGCTTGCTAAAGGATTTGTTTGGCTTGATATCCTTAATTGCACCCTTCTCTTTAAGCGCAGCGAGCAGTAATTCATTCGCCATCAGTTGATTTAGAATGCTGCTACCACCGGATGACAACACTGCCACTGCCATCTTCTGTTCCGGAAGCACAACTAGTGAAGCATGTTGCAGTACCGTGTCGCCGCCTTTAGCCAAGCCTTTTATCCCATATTCACTAAATGGATATAGTTTCACACTATCCCAGCCAAGACCATAGTTGATAATATTATCTCCATCCCCCGGCCACATTCCTTTTTTATATTCCTCTTGCTCCATCGCCTTGACTGCATTTTCAGAGAGGATTCCTTTTCCCTGTCCCATAAATATTTGTGAGAATCGCACCAAATCTTCTGCTGTGGAAGAGATCCCTCCCGTACCAATCACATTCACTGATTCAGTAGGAAGCTGCCCTGGGTACATTGGAGAATAAAGTCCAGCACGCTTATCGTCTTCCCAATTGTCCTGCGGCGTTTTCGTATGATTTAGCTTTAAGGGTTTTGTAAACTGTTGATGTATGAATTCGGTAAAGCTCATACCGCTGACTCTTTCCACCATAATCTCGGCTAGCGTAAAGCCATCGTTGCAGTATACCGAGAACGCTCCAGGATCCGCCTTCAATTGCTGGTTGGACAATTGCTGCAACAAGTTATCATGGGCATAGGTATCATTATCTTTAAATAAAAATGAATTACTAAGCGTATTACCTTGCAAGCCGGAGGAGTGGTTCAACAGCATACGTGGCGAAATGCTTTTGTAACGCTCGTCTTTCATTTTGAAATCAGGAACATAGTGGACGACAGGAGCATCCAAATCGACTTTTCCTTCGTCGACCAATTTCATTACAGCCGCTGTTACATACATTTTACTGACTGAACCAATCCCGTATAGGGTATCTTTGGTCAGTGGCTGTTTCCCTTCCATATCGTTCTTGCCTGTCTGACCCGACAAAATAAGTTTACCATTATCAATTAGCGCATACTGCACGCTAGTCGTCTCATAGGTCTTCGTAAGTAGAGTAGCCTTCTCTGCCGCAATCTTTTTCAGTGCTTGACTAGCTACTTCTTGGCTAGCTACAACCGTATTCTGACTGCTAGAAGACGCCATCGCCCCTGTTGGTAGGCTCATCGTTAACGCTAATGTAGCGGCTAACACCAAAGATAGTTTATTTTTCATTAAAGAAATACCTCCTTGATTTCTAGATATACACTTCCTAAAACAATAATAAATGCACAATTTTTTGTTCACTTTAACACCTTGATCCCCCCTCAGTAAGAAATATTTCCCATAAATAGAATATCAAAGTTTTATTTTCTCGTAAATACAGTGATAGACTGATACCCTATCGAGCTTAAAACTTATGGTTGGATTATGAGAGTAAATTAAAAAGACCAGCTCGGCTAAATTTAGCTTTGCTGGTCATCTTCTATTGTGCAGCTACAATATTTGCAACTTGCGAAAGTTTAGCTGTTTTTATTTTATTAGTTCCTTCTTTGGATTGAGGAGTTCCTGTTTCTAAGGAACTTCCAAAAATAAAGTTATCTTAACAGGAAGAAATCTATCTAATTAATATCAGATGTTTTAAATTTGTAGACTTTCTAATAAGGAAATCCCTATCTTTTCATCATCATTTCTACCTAATCTATAATTGGCTAAAACAACGGAGGCAACTTTCTTTTCTTTATCAATCCCTAAAAATGAACTAAAGCATCCTGTTCCACCGCCATGTAACATTACATTATTGTTTTTCTTTAAAAGCCACCATCCAAGACCCATATCATACTTCTTTGTTCCATTTCCATGCTTTTTATGACAAAGAGACAAATATGGTTTATCTTCGTAAATATTTATTTTTGCATATTTAAGTAGATCCTCAGCAGTTGAACTTATTGCACCCGCAGGTGATATAAGATTTTCTTTGTTCCATTTCCAGTTGCCGCAATCATTATTTTTTCTGTCATAACCATGTAAATTATTATTGGATGTGCCTAAATAAGTATCGCTTAGTCCTAGCTCATTATGAAGAAAATCATTCATAGTGTCCCAAAATCCCCTGCCTGATACAGTCCCCAATCCATACCCAATAAGTGATATACCGAAATTTGAATATTTCCACGAATAATCCATTTCTTTCAATTTATTTTTTTCAATTAGTATTTTCATTTTGTTAAAACCCATATTTAACGGATTATTCTTATTCAAATTACCACCGCCAATGATCAAATCTAAAAATAGGCCAGAATATTCCCGTTTATTTAATGGCAGACTGGCTGAATATCCAGAAGAATGAGTAGCAAGACGGAGCAATGTAGGATAATATTCATCTTCCTTAAATTCTTCTATATATTTTTGTATTGAATCGTTTAGTGATAACTTGTTCTCGAATACATATTTTGATAGCAATGATACAGTAAAAGTCTTTGTAATCGATCCAATTTCATAATAAAATTTTTCTGATGGATCAAGTTCACCGTTTTCATTATAAACTTTTATAACTATATTATTGTCTGTTAAATAACCTACAGTTAATTTTAAATCTTTTTTTCCTTTACAGGTCTTTTTAATTAATCTTAACGTTTCATCACTAATTTCAAACATAAACAATCGCTCCTCTTTATCCTTCATTTTTTAAAAATATTGATATTATTTTCTTCAGGATAATTAGCCTATACGATTTATTTTTCACATTTTATTTCCCTTATTAATTGCTTGAATTCTTCGTCTCTCAAATTCCTTCATTATTCTCGATTGTAATTCATCGTTATCTTCATCCATTTTTAAGTTACCCTCTTCTTCAAATCCATCTTGTTCATCACCGTCAAAACTATATAGTTTCTTCAAAAGGCCCCACATTGTTTCCAATTCTTCAGTTGAGAATTTTTTAAAAAGATCTTCCAAAAAGAAGATTCCTTTTTCTGCAACAACAAGCAATACCTCTTTTCCATTTTTAGTGATTATTACATTAACCGCACGTTTATCTTTTTTACTAGGAACTACGTTAACGTAACCCCTATTTTCCATGATTGTAATCAACTGTTTCGTACTCTGTTTTGTAGTACCTAATTTTCTAGCAATATTATTCAAAGTCGTTTCATCTTCAGGTAAATGCGCTATTGCCACCATTGCCATATACTGTCTTGATGTTAAAAGTTCAAGAAACTTGTCACCTTTTACCTGAATTTTATTGGCAAGAGAAAATAAAGTAGCGTAAGTTTGCTGCATTAAAAATATTTCTTTGTAAATATCCATAGTTATCCTCCACTTAGACAGTTTACTGTCTAAATAAAGAGTATCACATAATCGATTTTAGTCAATATACTGTCTAATTATTTTGAAACAATGCTCCTTTAATTCAATAAGAAAACCTGAAGTGGATTATTGTGTGTTTGATGAAGTACAAAATTTTAAAAATGCTTAAACTAAGAGGTCCTATAACTAGGGGTTTGACATCGGAAGAGAATAAAAAAGGATAAAAAATTCACAGCAGATTTACCAGAAAAACTAGAACAAAAACAATATTGGAAAATGACAATCAAACAGGAACTCTTTATCAATCAATTTTAGAAGAAGTTAAAAAAGAAGTTAAAGAAGTCTAAAAAACTGACTAAACATAAACACAATCCTTATATGATGATAGGGAAACAAGCAATTATGCGGTCATCCAAGCCTTTATTTAAAGGAAGAAAAATTGAACAACTTTGCAGAACGTTCTAATAAAGTTGTGCTCGCTGAGGAATTAATTAGCTCCATTCTTGAGGTGAATGAAAGTGTTCTACATTTCACTCAATACGTTCAAGTCGGGAAAAGCTACAACAATATTTCTCAGAAACATTTATAAAGAAGTTTTATACTTGCACGGTGCAGCTTAAATCTTTTCCATGAGCTATAAAGAAAACTCTTTCCCTGAGTTATAGCTACACCCATGGATGCACTGTTTAACTAGAATATCTGTAGCCGATATCCAATTTCATCAAACACTTTTGCAATAAGCGTAACAAAACCTCTCTCCTGTCCAATAAGCACCCCTTAAACATTCTCGGCAATGATTATTTTAGGTTGAAGCTTCTCAGCAACATCAATAAAGTCAAAAATAAATCATCTAACCTTTGCTTTGCTTGACCCTAACTAAAATGGTGAGCATCCCCCAACTTTTCTTCCCTTTTACC
The DNA here is from genome assembly GCF_042267565.1 of Lysinibacillus sp. NPDC056232. NCBI lineage: Bacteria > Bacillati > Bacillota > Bacilli > Caryophanales > Bacillaceae > Lysinibacillus > Lysinibacillus sp. NPDC056232. The sequence goes on from NZ_JBHJTF010000062.1 coordinate 5,427, forward strand.
TGCAGTAGAAAAAACACTACAAGGTGGCGAGCTATCTAAAATATCTAAATTAAATAGCTTACTTGGGGGTTCACTATAAAGATATCTCTTTAAATTGTTGTATTCCCATTAAAAATGGGTATCTAGGATTATGATTTTTCTTATATATGCGTCATTTCCGGATCAATTTCAACGTTGCCAATAACATCATCTCCAGCTAATTTGTAACCCATTGATGAGCCGCCACCGCATGAATAACAACTAAAAACTTTCCAACCAATCTTCTAGACTAGCGTCATTTATTTATGAGAAAGAAGCAGCTTGAATAAACAAAAATAGCCCAGGCGCTCATTATTAGTGAGTACCTGGGCTTTAAATTTATTTATGTAAAGCAAAATTAAACATGATAATATTCACGCATATCTCAATTTCTATGTTCCTCTCTAGTAATTGATCTTCTTTAAAATCTATAAGTTCTTTTTCTGCTATATTTATAATTTTAGACAAGCTCTCTGTTGTTATCTCATATTCCGTTAACAAACTATTCAATATTGACTTTACTCTATCTTTAGCATTAAAACCATCAAAGCCAAAATTCAACATTGTTAATTTATACTCAATCTCTTCAAATTTTTCATCTGTGATTGTAATTGAACCTATCATTAAATTGTCTATCTCATTTATGGGTATACCGAACATTTTAGAGAGATGTTGAAGCCCTAAATTAAATTTTTTAATTAAATCTTGAAATTGTTCTCTAAGGTAATCAGATTGAGTCGGTCCATTAGTGAGTAAAGATATTTCTACTTTTTTTCGATTTCCATCCATTATATTACACCCCTTACTTTATTTTGCTGAAAGTATTATTGTATTAATATAAATTGCGAGAAATACATATTATGGGAGCAAGAAATAGAAAAACTTTTCACACTTATTTTCACACTTCTATTATCTATTGGTTTTATGCAAACTAATAAAGCCAAAACTGAAGAACGTACAGAGGACTTTCAAACACAAACGTCAATTATGTAAGAGTAGTACCCCTTTACATCTTTATCACCCAAGTCTTGACGGATAAATGTAGCTGAAACAATATCGATGTCCTCAACTCCAGCGAATTCAGCCAGCTCCTCGCACCATAACGAATTTAACCGCGGCTGTTGGGAAATTTCACTTTATTGTTATTTGGAGGTATTTAAATGAACTCTTTTGCACTTATGGCTTTTTCTTTTGATTTTTTGTCATTTGCCTTTGCTGTCTCAGCTGATTCTAAAATCAAAAAGTTAGAAAAACATATCGAAGAACTTGAAAGAAACAAGTAATTATTTGAATACATAATGGGATTATAGAGCGATGTTTGAATCGCTCTATTTTCGATTAATACTACAACGGTATACCAAGTATAAAATGGCATTATATTTACATAAATACCTATATATGTTACCTTTGAATAAGTTCAACTATTTTCAAAAAATATACATAAAAAGGGTGCATCAGAGTGTCAAAATTTCCGATTTCTTTAGTGATTATCGGTAGTATTATTATACTTATTTCAATTTACTTTTTACAAGACCACCAATATTATCACTGGATAAAATGGACAGGTAGAATTTTGTTTTTGGGAGGATTTATATTAATCCAATTTGCTGATGAACCTAATAAAAGTGATGTTAAAACTAGGTAAATATTTTGAGGCAGGGACAAAACTAGTCAAAACCTAAAAAAGCGCGAGAAATCAATTTTAGAAACGTTGATTTTTCGCGCTTTTCTGATGTAAAATTTTTTGCTTTAAAAATATACTTATGTCCCAGCCTCAGCCTCTTTATCTTTGCCTAATGTTCTCGACTTCTTACACATTTTCTTTCTTATTGTACTTTAAAATAGTGTTAATTGCTCACTAGGTTCATCTGATAATCGACTCAATCTTATGGAGATAAGTCTATACTTTACCGTAAGAAACAATTCGAAGTCTTTTAGCTTACAGGAAAAAGTTTTTATCATCTGATGTCATTTTCTCAACCGCAAGAGGATTGTTCTATAGACGTATCTGAATTTTGCCATCTGAGCTCACCTCTCTTTTTGACGTAATAATCAAATCACAAATTTATTAACAAAAAACATATCCGAAGCCTCAACCACCGCATTATTTTATATCTGCTTTAAAAGCTATTTGGAAAAATAGTTACTCAGGTTAGGAAATAAGAAATAATTTCCCGGGTAAGCGCAAGAAATGACAAGTTTAGTCTTACATTCCAGCAACAAGCGACTGATTTTATCATTATTCTCCGCATTTCTGAAAATCCAGGCAGGGAATAAAACTCTGGTCTGTACATCATTCATCCAATTGCACACCTAATCTAGTAGATACTCAATTCCGAATGTACTTTCTAACTTCTTTGTAGCCCGACAGAAATCGCACTTATCTCGATGGTTCGGTAAATTAACATAGTTTTGCCCACCTATGTTTTATAATCCTGGTATCTGACTAGCCTAAATAGAAGGGCATAAACCAATTCTGAGCTGTAGTGTCTGACGACGTTGCGGCTTTTTCATATTCTTTAATGGTTCATTTGATTCAACAAAACTAATTTATAAACAAAGCAAACACTTAAAAATATTCCATATTTTTTAAAAAAATATTAAAACTTGCGGAAATTGTACGATACATTATAATTATATGAGTAAAAAGGTTCTTTAATCTCATTAACTAATAGTGAACAAAGAATCATTATACTTGAGCAATATGTCTCATTCAATTAGATTTATGGAGGAATAAAATTTATGAAGAAAAAATTAATCGGATTTTCAGTAGCAGGTGCGCTTCTATTAGGAAGTGCGGGTGTTTATGCTAGTTCTAACAGTCAAACACTCGAAGTTTTCTATAATATCAAAAATATAAAAATTAACCAAGTATCAAAGATGCCAGAAAATAAACCTTTTACATACAATGGTACTACTTATGTTCCTTTACGCTTCATTAGTGAGCAACTAGGAAATCCAGTGGAATGGGATAGCGCTAATCAAACAATAAATATAGGTAAAACGAGTGACAAATCTGCTTTTTACCCTGGAAGGGATTTAGAATATATGAACTTCCAAAACAGTGAAAATTATAGTAGTTTATATAGTTATTCATTTAACCAAAAAACAATTTCAGATAATATTGGAAATGATTATAGCAATTACATTACAATTTCAACTCATTCCTGGGATAATCAATGGTCATTGATTGAATTTCCTTTGAATGGTCAATACAACACTTTTAAAACTACGTTAGGATTGACTGAAGAAGGTAAAAATATAACAAAAGAATTAAAATTAGAAGTATTTCTTGACGAGAAATCAATTGAAACCTATACAATTTCTGCTGGCGATATGCCAAAGGATATTGAGTTGAAACTCAAAGGTGCCAATAAAATTGGCTTTAAATTAAGTAAAAAAGAATCTTCAAATATTAGTGCCCAGATCGGTTTATTTGAATCAAGATTTTACAAGTAAGAGTGATTGAGGGAGGCGAATAAACCTCCCTTTAATTTTTTTTGTACGCTTTAGCTCTTTCCATCATTTAAATAATCCCAAAATATTAGGAGGAATCTTTCGAACCTCCACTTAGCCCACCTACGCAAATTACAAATCTGCTCAAGCTCTTTCCCTATGCTCCGTTGCTCCCTGAAAACCTTGCAACCGCTGCATTTCTTAGTAGGGTCATAGGGCAGTACGTTTCGAGCACCCTTTAGACTTTAGAAAAGTTATTTGGTCCCGCTGATTGCTTAACCTTTTACAGTTCTACCAGAAGCGTGTATTTGCTATAAACTTACTCGTTCATTTTCTATATTAAATTCCTTTACCATTTGAAACGGTCGCGGATCTTAAGAAATGAAATTCATCCTACTAGCTACATTCCCACTTCCCTCTGTAACATCTGCAACCAATCGTTCTAACTCTCTTGATGTCCTAGCCTTTCATTCATTTCTATTATTTCTTATTCTTTTCTATCTTATAATAGGCTTTATTACTCTCATACCTAGTTCATATAAACTATCCAAAATAAGAGTCTAGGTATAATAACTTTATTTCCCTAAATATTATGAATATGGAATCAAATTTTATTAATTAATTATTCTAACTATTGATTAAATTCTGTATTCAATATATAGTTTTCTATGTTAGTAAAATATTACATAGAGGTGTTAAATGAAAGGTTTAGAACGTTTTAGTCAATTTGTTAGCAACACATTTGCAATTTGGGTGCTTCTTTTTGCAGCACTTGCCTTTTTTATTCCTAGCGGATTTTCTTGGATTGGGGCGTATATCACGACATTACTAGGTATTGTGATGTTTGGTATGGGATTAACCATAACAGTTGCGGACTTTAAAGAAGTCTTAACTAGACCGAAAGATGTGGCAGTTGGTGTAGTTGGTCAATTTCTAATCATGCCAACTTTAGCTTTTTTATTGGTGAAACTATTCAATCTTCAACCGGAAATTGCAATTGGTGTTATATTGGTAGGTTGCTGCCCAGGGGGTACATCTTCAAATGTCATGACATTCCTTTCCAAAGGAGATGTGGCATTATCGGTGACAGTTACATCTATCACAACTTTATTAGCTCCGATCATCACACCTGGACTTATTTATTTATTCGCTAGTGAGTACATTGATGTAGCACCTAGTGCACTTTTCATGTCGATCGTCAAAGTAATTATTATTCCGATTGCATTAGGCTTCATTGTACAAAAGCTCTTTAACAAGCAAGCCAAAGCAAGTGTGAAAGTGATGCCACTTGTTTCTGTAGTAGCCATCGTTGCTATTGTGGCTGCTGTTGTTGCGGGCAATCAACAAAAGATTGCTGAAACTGGTTTAATTATCTTCGCTGTTGTTGTTTTACATAATTGTTTAGGCTATTTAATCGGGTATTTATTTGGAAAGATCTTCGGTATGAACTTAGCAAAAAAGAAGGCTATTGCAATTGAAGTCGGAATGCAAAATTCGGGCCTAGGTGCATCTTTAGCCGTTGCACATTTCTCTCCGTTAGCCGCGGTACCAAGTGCGATTTTCAGTGTATGGCATAATATATCAGGTCCTATATTGGCAACCATTTTTAGTCGTATGAAAGATAAAGATAAGTAGATTCAACACATAGCATTTAAATGTTCAAAAACTCTGGAAGCCTTGGCTTTTCAGAGTTTTTTTAGTTTTACTCACTTAAAAAACTAATTATCTATGCATGCTTAAAACGAACGTTCTTGTAGGGAAAATTTGCTCATTTTTAAACTGTTCAATTGCCATAGGATAATCTTTATTCTTATCGACTGATATGCCACGAGGCTTAGAAACATAAATAGACCGCATTGCTTTCTTAAAGAAAACATTGCGGTCTATTTATCTCTTATTTTAAGGTTTTTGCACTAGAACCTCTTTTGCTAGCATCTCTTCTTCTCCTACCTCCCCCTCTTCTACTATTTCTCCTCTTGTATCGTTTTCAAACGTATCGTACATTTTTTCCTTAATGAATAGTGCAGGAATTAACCCCATAAATGCATAAGAAATACCTAACACAGCTAGTCCAAATCCAATTGATTGTGTAGTTGCGATAATTCCAATAAGGATAGGAGCTAAAGCTGCACCTATTCTTCCCGTATTGTAAGCCGCACCTACAGCGGTTCCTCTAATATGAGTTGGGAAGCTTTCACTTAAATAAGTAGCATTTACACCATACGGCGCTCCATATACGAAACCTAGAACCGTCATTAATATAATGATGTTTCCTGGTGATTGATAAAAATAGATGACTGGTAACATGACCGCTGTAGATAATCCTGCAATCATGAAAACCCCACGACGACCAATTACATTGGCAGCCCAACCAGCAAGGGCTTTACCAAGAATCGATGCTGTATATGTTCCAATTAAATATCCTGTCATTTCTTTGAAATTAAAGCCTAATTCTTTCACAATATACGTTGGCAGCCAAGTACCTACCCCGTAATATCCGAATTGCAATAGGGAAGAAGTTACTATCCATAATAGAAAGATTGTTAAAACTTTCTTATCCCTAAACAACCGAAGCCACTCATTTGATTTCTTAGCTTTAGAAGTTTTAGCTTGTTTTTTAGCCAATCTCCAGCCAGTAGGCTCAGGTACTTTTACACGAATATAGATGGCCACAACAACCGGGATGATTGAAATTAAGAATAATGGTCTCCAACCATAATCAGGAAGAATCGCGCCCGCTAATAAAACTGCGACTAAATATCCTAATGAATAGGAAGAACCTAATACCCCCATAATAGTTGCTCTATGTTTAATCTTTACATATTCAGCCATTACCATTGTGGCTAATGAATATTCAGCTCCCATACCAATTGCTGCTATGAAACGAACAATAATAAATTGTTCATATGTCTGTACAAAAGCTAAAAGAGCGGTTCCAACTGAGAATAATATCATCATATACGTCATCATTTTAACGCGGCCAAAGCGGTCAGATAACCAACCTCCTAAGATTCCACCAAGTGCCATCCCTAATAGAGAGAATGTACTGATCCAACCAGCAGCCTTAGTATCTAAGATGAACTCATCAATTAGGCTCGGCATCACCAATGACAACATTTGGATATCCATACCATCGACTGTTAAACCTATAAAACTAGCTATAAATACAATTTTCCATAGATTTGAGTTCTTTTCCATAACATATCTCCCTCCGCATTCCTAGGTTGTTTTGAAAGAAGTATCTACATGCAAAACGAGGAAACAGTATAGAATGTTTTGGTAAGAAAAGTTTAATAGTATGTTTTCTAGTATAAGAATATCAAGTAGAGGTAATTTACATAGAGGTGGAGGATTCTTATGAAGTTTGTTCATCTCCTACTTGTTTAACCGCGAATTATATTTTTTAATTTATTTTGAAACTAACGATTCCAAAACAATTTATACGGCCTTCATTACCTTCTTTTAAATGATTATACATTTTATTGAATAGTTTTCAAATAATTGTAAACATTATTTTTGAAACGGATAGTAACCACTTTAATGCTATATGAATAAGGGTTTTAGATTAGAGGAATTGTTAATGAAATATGTACACATTAGTCATAAAGATAATTGCTTGGACTTCTGTATACAATTAAAGGGCTCTCAGACGAATCGAGACGGAGAAATTACCCGTCAACTGGATTTTAAAAACGTCTGAGAGCCCTTCTATTAAGCCCACTATATTTGATCATGCAGATTATGATTGTACCGGAGCGTCAATGTAACTAAATTTCTCAATTAATATGCGTCTTGTTTAATCAGTTTTATGCGTAGGTAGGTCGGTCGTAGGTCTGTGTCCTAGTAATTAATTGTTTTATTGAATACCTATGGAGAGAATCCCTATGTGAACCCCACTGCCCTTTTTTGAAGTAATTGCAAAATAGAAAAAAGTTACTCATTATTATTCAAATGAGTAACTTCACTTTGTTGAAAAAAGATATGTATAGAAACGTAACCCTTCGTTTTCTCCTTCTATGTGTAATAATAACAATCCTGATTTAGAAGAGCATACATATTCTGAGCTGTGGCATACAGCTTCATAATACGATCACTTACAGCATTGATTTTCAACTACTTCTCATCATTTCATTCAAATAAAGAGAGGATTGCTATAACCCATATACCTATCACAAGTATTAAAAACCACCAGCCCGTAAACTTAACGTACTTTTTTAAAAATGGTTTCTTAGTGATTTTTTCTGAAAAGGAACTCATCTTTAAAAAATCTTCAGGAAACTTTAACAACATGTAAGAAAAACTGCCAAAAATTAACGTAACCAATATTGCCATAATAAACATTTCCAAAGTACCTACTCCTAAACTTTAAGTTTAAAAACGTCACTTAATAATTATATTATTTAGACACTAGATTGCCTATCAAAAAAATTCCAGAGCTTGTCCTAATAAAATCACGTTCTAGAATCGGAATGTACAGTTTGTATTTTGGAAAACTAAAATCCTCCTTGTTGTATTTCTTCACGTTCTTGCTATTTTCATATAAAGCGTATATATTATCGCAATTTTCATCAAAACAATTCTGTTACTTTGTATAGGACGAACAGTCAAAAGAAACTCCAATAAATTCGTATGATTCGGACATAAGGAGCAAATGCTGTAGTTATGTTCTAAAATCCAAAGTAGTGAATTACGAAAGAAATGCTTCTTATCTGGTACTTCTTTAAATGGCATTATTGCCTCAGAACAACTACATCACCTTCTATAGGAGGAAAAAATGAGTATAAAATTACGGCTTAAAATAATGATTTTTCTTCAATTTTTTATTTGGGGGTCTTGGCTCGTTACATTTGGTTCTTATATGATTAATACGTTGCATTTTACTGGCGCGCAAGTGGGAATCGTGTATAGTTCTAACGGTCTTGCAGCTATTATTATGCCAAGTCTTATAGGTATTATTGCCGATCGTTGGGTAAAAGCCAATGTTTTATACGGAATATTGCATTTCCTCGGTGCGATTACCCTATTTATAGCGGCTCAAATTTCAGATCCTACCATGATGTTTTGGGTAATGTTCTTTAACTCAATCGTATATATGCCAACACTTGCATTATCGAATACGATTTCTTATTTTAGTCTGGAGAACAAAGGGTTTGATATTGTAAAGGACTTCCCCCCTATTCGTGTCTATGGGACAATTGGTTTTATTCTTGCGATGTGGATTATTAGTCTTGCCAAAATTGAATTAAGTAATATTCAGTTATTTATTGCTAGCGGCTCTTCGGTGGTACTTGCACTATACACAATTTCTCTTCCGGCATGCCCAACTTCCAATGAAATAAAGGACAAGTCATGGGTAAGCCTTTTGGGACTTGATGCTTTTGTTCTTTTTAAAGATAAAAAAATGGCTTTGTTTTTAATTTTTTCAATGCTATTAGGCGTTGCGCTTCAAATTACCAATACATTCGGTGATCCATTTTTACACGACTTCGCATTGAACCCTGATTATAAAAATAGCTTCGCTGTTAAATATCCAGCTATTTTATTATCAGTGTCACAAATTTCAGAGGTATTCTTCATTCTCACCATTCCATTTTTTTTAAGTAAGTATGGCATTAAAAAAGTAATACTCATCAGTATGGTGGGATGGACATTACGTTTTGTTTTCTTTGGGTATGGAAGCCCAATTGGTGGAGGATTTTTACTATTATTGTTATCAATGATCGTTTACGGTTGTGCCTTTGATTTCTTTAATATTTCGGGAGCCATTTTTGTAGAAAAAGAAGTCGACCATCGAATTCGCGGCAGTGCTCAAGGATTATTTAGTACGATGGTCAATGGAATAGGCGCCTATTTAGGGGCTGTCATTAGTGGAAAAGTAGTTGATTATTTTACAGTTGACGGCGTGCGAAATTGGCAAAATATTTGGTTGTTCTTTGGCGCCTATACGCTCGTTTTGGCCATCATTTTTGCCATCATTTTTAAATATAATCATGACAGCAATGCATTGAAAAATGGATAATCTTGCCCTGTAAAAGAAAGAGCCTTGCCGTTTTGGTTAAGGCTATTTTACTGGATTAAATGGTTGAACGCTTTCTCCACTCTTTAAGCGAAATCATTTTTAAATCTTCATCAACAAAATTAAGAGGTTGTTTCCCCCAAAAAAATGAATAGACACTCAGTATACTTTTCTATTATCATAAAGTATAAACACTACTTTTTGTAGATAAAAGACACACATAAGAGAATATACTGAACTTAGAAACAAAGGAGGCTAATTTAAATGGGGAGAGTCCAACAACTTGCACCAAATTTTTATTGTATTGATACACATGATTTAAATCGGGAACAGCGTACAAGCTCTTATTTGCTGATTGATGAAAAAATTGCCTTAATCGAGACTTCTGCCAGTCCGTCTATGCCATATATAATAGAAGGTTTAAATGAATTACATATTACACTAGAGGATATTCAATATGTAATTGTTACGCATATCCATTTAGACCATGCTGGAGGTGCAGGGTTATTTTTACAAAGCTGCCCAAATGCCACATTCGTTGTGCATCCACGAGGTGTATCTCATATGGTGGATCCTAGTCGTCTAATTGCAAGTGCAAAGAGTGTTTATGGAGCAGAATTCGATCGTCTATTTGATCCAATTGTCCCTATTGATGCTGAACGCATTATAGAAATTGGCCATGAGGAAGTCCTATCTTTAGGTCAACATCAGCTAACGTTTTATCATACAGAAGGTCATGCAAAACATCATGTATCCATACATTATTCTGCTACGAATGGATTGTTTGTTGGAGATACTACTGGTGTACGTTATCCAGAAATGGAGAGTGAATCAATCGATTTAATTATTCCCTCCACTTCACCGAATCAGTATGACCCACATACGATGGAGCAATCTATCCAGCTTTATGAAAAGTTAAAGGCTACTGAATTGTATTTCGGTCATTTCGGTGCATATAAAAATCCAACTGAAGCTTACAGACAAGTGCGCTACTGGACACCATTATTTCTAGCTGAAGGGAAAAAGGCGTTATTGGTATCTAGTGATTTTAAAGAACAAGTACAATTTTTAGATACCCGCTTAAAGGCTCTTTTGTACAACTATTTACAGGAAAATGGCATCGCAGAAAATCATCCGGTTTATCAAACAATCCCATTCGATACTATTGTTTCGTCAATGGGGATTCTGGATTACTTAGAGAAAAAGAATTCCCAAAATTAAAGCAAACTTAACTGGTGAGGAGTAATCCTCTCTGTTTCTTTTATGTTCTTTTTTCTTCAACGGTTACGATATGTTTGATTTCAGCAGGCAAGCAAGTGAGTTCTGATTTAAAGAACTCTGGGAATAGAAAGGCAAAGAGGGCGTAGTAATTTGGCCCTCTCTTACAGTCTTGTATATGACCCAAGACAGATTGAAAATCCTGCTCCTCCCTATCAATAAGGGATTACTGATAAAACAAATTTAACCAATTACTCGAATTGTTGATTTTGCGGAATTTGTGCATTAGGACATCGTTTTTTTAACTCTAAAATAAACTCCATTTTGTCTTTTGGTAAAATTTTTATACTCCCATGAGCTGCTGTTTCGTAAAATATTTCCAGTCCCTTATCAGATGATGAAATTTGATAACCAGTATACTTATCTGTCGTTGGAGAAACCCTTGTTATACTTTGATACGGAATCTTACTTTTGAATGGACCACCTTTAACTAAAAGATAATTTTCACAGAAAACAAACTTGATAGAATTTGCGTACCACCAAATAAAAACTAGTGAAACAATAAAGGCCGTTGACATAATAATAACCGTTAATAAAGATGTGATGATCGGAAGAAGTGATATAGCGCCAAATATCCAAACCAATAAAAACATCATTATTGCTAAATTAATATCTGTTTTTGCATGATAAACCATAAGAGTTATCCCACCATTCTTATTAATTTTCTCTAAAATTCAGTTACTATTATTAGAATCAATAGGCAATGGTTTCGCAAGTATAAGAACATTCTTTTAAGTGCTTTTAAATAATGGTGTTTTGATAAAAATCGAACTTTAATAATAACTTTTAGCCGATTTTGAAATAGAAAGCAAACGTCCAAGCAGTAATCGCCGACCCTAGAATAAGGGCATGGAGAATCATATGCTCCAGGTTGGGACGCGGATTATTTTTTATACGAGGAAGTATGGTAATGGTGTTCGAAAAAATCCTTTCGTATACTTGCTGCCATTTCTCGTTATTCGGCATTTTATAAACCATCACACCTGTCAAATAAGGAATCCACCAGCTAAAAATTGCCCCAATCAAAACAAGGGTCCATACAAATCCACTAATGCCGATCCATACGGACTCGCGGGTTAAAGAAAGCAAGATAGGGATCATCATAATTATGCCGTTCACCAACGCCTCATTGCGGCGCTCTTTGGCTGAGTAATGACGTACTCCGTTAAAAGGATAAAAATCAAACCATGTTGTAAGTTGATGATAAAGCAACGTTGCAACCTGCAATAGCAATAAATAAAAAAAAATGGTTGTTCCTCCTGTCATTGTTATTCATACTTTTGTTTGAATCCATTGATCAATGCAGTAAGACCTACTTCGAACCATTGATTATAGTATTCCGGTGGCGCCGTGGGACGTTCAGGCCAATTACCTACCTCCGCAAGTGCATGACCAATAACAAAGACGGCGATCGACTGGATGATGAAAAGAACTTCTTCCGGACTTGCCTTTGTCTTTTCCATTGCAGCAATTAATGGGACAGCCAATTTAGCGCCCGTCTCTTCAGAAACGGAGTGAATGGCCACTAATGGAACCACCCCCGGATGCGCTTTCAATATGTTTCTGAAATTAGTTGCAAAAGCCTGGAACGTCTGCGTCCATGGCAGCACAGTTGCTTCGTCAACAACAGCTTTTATGCTCACATCATCGATAATCTGTTGTATAAGTGCTTCTTTATTTGGTACATGATGATAAAGGGATGCCGCTTCTACATTCAATGTAGTGCCAAGACGACGCATAGATAATCCTGCAGCACCATACGAATCCAAAATATCCAACGTAGCCTGAATAATACGCTTGTTACTTAAAGGTTCTTTTTGTAATTTTGACAAAATTCATCTCTCCCCTCCTTAATCTAACACTGTTAGTTTAACGTCGTTAGATTGGAAATACAATTACATCAAAAGCCCATTTTTTCCACAATAACCAGGAACAGTCAGAATGGAGTTCTGTCGTAAAAGTAAATTGTATCGCTTTTTTTAATACTGTTTGTTATTTTTTCTCCAACACCCGAAACACTGAAGCCGATGCTTTTTTGTTTAATCTATGCCCCCCATTCTCTTCTTTACTACACTTAGGAAGCACATCATTGCTCTTTTAAACGCTTTAAAGCTGATTGAAAATCCTGACTTTCCCCTACTTGACGGAAATTTTTAAATGGGTTGCTCACTTTTTTCATTCGCTCCAGTACAGCGGGAATTGTAAATTGATCAGGTGTTAAATGCTCATTAACCTCCTCCCAGTATAATGGTGTTGCCACCAAGCCCTTCTCATTACCACGAGTGGAATATGGTGCAATAATCGTCTTGCCTTCTGCATGCTGCACATAATCTAAATATAATTTTTGATGTCTATTCTTCTTTAAACGCTCGATTGTATACAATTCTGGTTTTTGCTCACATAAAAAACGACAGACAAATTCAGTAAATACTCGCACCTCTTCATAAGTAAAGGCATTTTCAGGTAATGGTATATATAGCTGTAATCCTTTGCCTCCCGATGTTTTCACAAAAGATTGGAGCTTAAAATAATCAATAATTCCCTTTAAATCTAGTGCCCCAGTAACGGCAAGCGAAAATTGATCGACAGAAGGAGGATCTAGATCAAAGACAATTTCAGTAGGATGTTCTGATTGTAAAGTTTGAAATGGAATATGCAGCTCAAGTGCAAGCTGATTGCCTAGCCACAATAATGTTTCAAGATTGTTGCATACAAGATAATGAATATCGTCCATCCATCCTGTTGAAGCAAATTCAGGTATTTTCTCAGGACTACTTTTTTGATAAAAGCTTTCACCCGGAACCCCATGAGGAAATCGAATTAAGGTAAGCGGTCGATTTCGCAAAAAAGGAAGTAAATATGGAGAAATCATTTGCAAATAGTGCAAATAACCATCCTTCGTAATACCGATTTCAGGCCAAACAGGCTTATCAGGATGCGTAATCTGAACAGTATCTGGAATCGGAAAAAGTTGACGTTGCATATGCTGCCAATGACAATCCTCTGGCAACATTTCCAGTCGAAATGCATGAAAACGCGGTTCTCGACATTTGCTGCCATCGAAATCAATACATGCTATATCAACACAAACGGATGGCTCCAACTCCCATGTTTCATTATTCCTCTGCCCATTTGCTTGAAAAAAAGCAGTAAGTATTTTTCGCTCTTCCTCTGACATTCCATGTTTAAAACTAACAACTTCAACTAGCTTCTCCAGTTGATAAATACTGCCATGAAAATAACCATTGCCATGATCATATTTCGTGACTATGACCGTTACATATCTCCAATTCTTTATTTTCAACCAATGTGTCGAGCGTGTATCACCGACCCATTTACTTGTTTTCTTCTTCGCTATCATGCCCTCTCCGTTGTAAACCTTAATAGCCTGCCAAAGAGACTCACTATGCTCCAAACTGCTAATCGCTTGTAAAGGACATTGATCTTCATAATTGACAGACACCGGGAGCTTTAAAGTCGTAAAAAGCTTTGAAAGTTGCTGTTTGCGTGTTTTTAAATACTTACTTGTCAAGGATTCCCCTTTATAGGTTAGTAAATCAAAAGCAATATAATGACAAGGAAAAGCTTTTGCGTGCGTAGCAATAACTTCTTTGTTTTGCATCCTCCCTCTTTGTTGGACAAGCGAAAAATCACTGTTAAAGTTATTCTTTAAACAAACTAATTCACCATCAAATGTAAGTGGTAAATACTTTTTAACTTTATTAAATATACTCTTACAAAAATCGAGTATCTCTGGAAACAAGTGATTTAAGTTATTGCCATTTCTACTTATTAACATTGGCTGTTCGTCCCATACTAACATACATCTAAATCCATCATATTTTGTTTCGTACATCCATTCCTCACCAATAGGCGTTTCAAGCACTTCCGTTAAAAGCATTGGTTTCATAAGAATACCTACTTTTCTTTTTACCTTCAGTTTTTGACGATTTCACTTTAAGATACATAAAAATAAGCAAAATATATCATAGTAAGAAAAACGAGGTGATACAAATGCATACAGTTTGGAAAGGCAGTATCTCATTTGGTCTTGTCAATATACCGGTAAAACTTCATGCCGCTACTGAAAATAAAGACATTAAATTACGTCAGCTCCATAAAGAATGTCATACCCCTATTAGCTATAAAAAGGTTTGTGAAGGCTGCGACCAAGAAGTAAAAGATGAAGATATTGTGAAGGCGTATGAATATGCCAAAAATAAGTTTGTCGTATTAGATCAAGAAGAATTAGAGAGCTTACGTAAGGAAAATGAAGATAAGGCCGTTGAAATCATTGATTTTGTAAAATTAACTGAAATCGATCCTATTTATTTTGAACGCACTTATTTTTTATCCCCTGATTCGACTGGCGGAAAGGCTTATTCCCTATTACGTCAAACATTAGAGCAATCCGGAAAAATAGGCGTTGCTAAAATTATTATCCGTTCAAAAGAGCAATTAGCGATCGTCCGTGTTTATCAAAACGCTTTAGTGATGGAAACGATTCATTTCCCTGATGAAGTAAGAAGTGTTGGAGATGTTCCAAATGTTCCAAGCGAACAAAATATTGTTCCAAAAGAGCTTGAAACCGCACTGATGCTCGTCGATCAATTAACAACAGAATTTAATCCCGAAAAATATACGGACGATTATCGCAATTCATTAATGGAGCTTATTGAGGAGAAAAAAGCTACGAATACAATTTCAGCTAACGATAAACGCCCAGTCCCTGATAATGTCACGGACTTAATGACAGCTCTTCAAGCCTCCTTAGAGAAAACGAAAAAACCTGCAACAAGAAAACGAGCAACGAAAACGAAGAAAAATGCTTAAAATACACATATAAGAAGCGTATCCTTTATTTATTGGATATGCTTTTTTTAAGAATCTCCCTTTTACTTGTTACGACCAATAGCTTGTCTTTATATTTTCCATATTTGTGATAAAAATTAGGTTTGCTAATCTCCTCAAAATAACGATTCCATTTAAACATTTTAATGAATATCGCAAAAGTTGGTTTGTAATTCGACTTTTCCAAACCTAGTTTTTGTAAAATAAATCGTTTTGTTATTCGATAGACTCGTATGAAATAATGTGTATCTAAGAAAATAATTAAATCAGCATCCGAAAAGCTTTGTGCTACCCAGTCCTCATTATGAACGCCCTCAATAATCCAAGCTTTCGTCAGAATAATATCATTCAAATAATCCACTTTTTGTTGATCGGTCCTTCTAATATCCCCAGAATTTTGTCTGATCCAAACAACATTATCTAATTCATAATAAGGAATATTTAATTTCTCGGATAATTCTTTCGCTAAAGTTGTTTTCCCACTCCCAACAGAGCCAATGATATGTATTTTGCACGGAAGTTTCTTGTTCAAACGAACACTCCTATTCTTTATAGTTTGTTAATTATGTTGCTCATCACCAATATTTAATGATGATAATTTGTTAAAAAAGTCATTATATACGTTGATTGGAGTGGAAGCTGGGCGCCTCCTTGGGGATTAGCGTCACAGATGAGACCTTGGAGCGCAGCGAAGCGGCTCATCGGACGCCCCAGGAAGCTCTGCTCTGCGCGAAAGCGAAGCGTCAGCGGCAAAGCGACCAGCCGGAACGGAAATCAACCCACATTTATACTATTAGTCTAATTTGTAAGAATATTATATTTATTGTACAATATTCTTACAAATTAAGATGAAGTTGAAGGAGCTAAATTGTATGTATCAAAATGAATTCCGTGGAAATTTAGAGAAATATAAAAACCCTATTGAATATGATAAACTTCATGAAAATTACAACGTGGATTTACATTATATTGAGAATCTTCTTAGTAAGAAAAGCGATACGATAATTGAATTAGCTTGTGGGACAGGTCGATTAGCTATTCCCCTTGCCAAGCAAGGATTTGAGATTTATGCAGTTGATATTCACGAAGGGATGATTCAGCAGGCCATTGAAAAAGCGGAAAAGGAGAATGTTGATGTACATTTTACTTTGCAAGACTGCACGCAGCTTCATTTACCAATCACATCAAATTTTATTTATATGACAGGTAATTCATTTCAACATTTTTTAAGTAATGAAAGTCAAAATGCTTTATTCCAATCCGTTAAAAAGCACTTACATCCAGGTGGAGAATTCGTATTCGATACGAGAAATGCTCTTCTAAGCGAACTGGCTATCGTGGATGAATACGAAGAAAGTTCAGTCAATAGCAAAGGTGAAAAATTAACTGTTCAACATCGGGAAGAATATGACCCTATCACACAAATCTTAACTTGCCGTTCTATAAATAAGCTAGAACATGCTACTTTCGAAGATTCAATTCGACTTCGCTATACATATCCAATGGAAATGAAGAGGCTATTAGAACAAAATGGGTTCGACTTGTTACACCTATATGGATCATGGAATAGAAGTGAATTTACAAAAGATAGTATATCTATGATTGTACATGCTCAATTGAAAAAATAAAAACCTATTTTACAAACACCAGTTCCCCTTTTCTGTTATAATGAAGAAAAAACTAGGAGCTCAATAGATGATAAACATTCGTGAACGTATGGAGCATTACCGTATAACAGGTTTG
>NZ_JBHJTF010000063.1:0-21315 GCF_042267565.1 Lysinibacillus sp. NPDC056232
GATGAATATCATATGTGTATAAAAACAGAACATAAAGCTGATTTCATCATGAATGAAGGTAAATATAGTTCTATATTTATTTTAGGTGAAACTGATGATGAATTTGAGGAACAAATATTATCCATTATCGACAAGAAAAATGCCCCTATCTATGTAAGGGAGCTCTCAAGCGGCATTTTTACTAATAGTAATATTCTTGAATTAGAAATTCTAATTCCCGAAAAAAGCGATAAAAATGAAAACTAATCGTGATCATTTATTGCTGAAAGAAGTTAAATTTATTAGAATATAAACCACATGCTAGAGAATGTTATATTTCATCCCGAATATAGAAGCAAATTATTGCAGTAGGCAAAGAATTTTGTTCGAACTCATTTACAATCAAATGAGTTGCGTTTGCACGTCGTAAGTGGTAATCCTCGCCAATTTTACGTGCTCATATCATTCCGTGCTGCAACTTTTATTGTAAGCCCGTAATTAAATAACACATATAAACAACCAAAAGCTTTTCTATTCGATGGTCGAATTGAGATTGATAATAATCCAGCTGAAAATGCGATTCGCCCAACTGTGATTGGTCGCAAGAACTGGCTTTTTTCTGTTAGTGAAGCCGGGGCTAAAGCAAATGCGATCTGTTTAAGTTTGGCTGAAACAGCAAAAGCAAATGGTATCGACTTTTATCAATACCTAGTGAAGTTAATGACAGAGTTGCCGAATTTACCACTTCATTAGCAGCCTGAGATTTTAAACGATTACATGCCTTGGTCGAAAAATATCCAAGTGACATGCGCAAAATAGCCATCTATCTGAAAAAAACTTTAGATAGATGGCCATTCGTCTTACGTACCGAATAGGTGCGTATTTTATTTCGGGCTTAAGGTTGTATACACAAATTCTTAGTTAGATATAAGTACAAACACATTTTAAAATCTTATCAAATTACTAGATTTTCGTTTAAACACTATACTAAGCGAGACCTTCTTTGTTAGTGTAAATCTAACACAATTGGATCAATTTGTGTTTTTATCTTTACAGTAGACGGCACTAATTTAAAATTAGCTGGGATTTGTTCGAAATTCTCAAACTGTAATTTGTAAACGGTACGATTATTTCTTCGATCAGAAAAATGTACGTTTGTTTCGTCAGAAAAAATTAAACGATCGTTAATGACCATCCCCCAACCAGCTGCACGAACTTTTGGATCACCTTCCGTAGAAATTTGTAAATGTAATGTGTCTTGTTTGATTTCTAATGAATCAATTGTATAAGTTACGTTATTAAATTGAAATGGCTGTAATTGTGCTGTATTCACTTCCGTCTCAAATAAATCGAACACAGATGCTTCCATTTGAAACACTTCAAATGTTGCGGGGTTAGTATACTTTGGGACGGATATCGTGTAAACCATTTCGCCCAATACATCTGTGCCGCCACCATCACTTGAAAATTCTGAAATCATTGGTTGTTCGCCATCACGTCCATCACGTTTGGTAGATAAAATTAATTGTCCTG
Organism: Lysinibacillus sp. NPDC056232; assembly: GCF_042267565.1. Lineage (NCBI taxonomy): Bacteria > Bacillati > Bacillota > Bacilli > Caryophanales > Bacillaceae > Lysinibacillus > Lysinibacillus sp. NPDC056232. Next base: position 1,513 of record NZ_JBHJTF010000063.1, read on the forward strand.
CTTCATCTCGGATTGCAAATCGGATGTCTGATATTACACTACCAAAAAAGGCATCTTGTGCATCGTCAAGTGAATGTAAGTTCGCCACTTCTATATTCAAATGTTGCTTATATAAATTATCTTGGTATCGCTGGTATTGTTCTTTAAATTTAACACGATAATGAATATCGATGTTTTCCCCATTTTCGACAACTTTATCAATAGAAACATCCAAGAATGGCTCATTATAATTTAAGACTTGTTCACCATCTAAATGTTTTTCCTGCTCGCTACTATTCGTTTCTACTAATTGTGTTGGCTCATCAATCGGCTGTGCCACTTCAATCGGTGTACGATTCCAATAATAAAACGCAAAGCCTAGCATAATAACGGCTGCACTGATTACAGTAATTTTTAAAGTATACCAAGATTTTTTACGCTTTGTATTAGTTTGAATACGTTGCATAATAGCATCATCTTGGCTATGTGTCATCATTGGCTTATTGAGCTGTGCAAATAATGTTTTTTGTTCATTTACTAATTGCTCATATTCACGTTGACAATTTTCACAGAATTGCAAATGAGCTTCCGTTTTTTTTTGTTCAACCTCATCTAAAAAACCTTCTACATAATCTTCCAACAAATTCGAATCACATTTCATAAAAATAACCTCCTTTTGTCATTGTGATTGACCTAAGTTTTCTTTTACTTCGGTGTAACTTATTACGAACATCATTTAACGAAATTCGAAGCACTTCGCTTATTTCATCGTAGCTTAGCTCATTTACATATTTCAGTAACAATACCATGTACTCTGTTTCATCCAACTGTTGAAGAAGCTTTTCTAACTGCTCATTTCTTTCATGTAACAACAATGCTTTTTCAGGATAACGATTATCCATTACATCACTGTCGATTCGTATCGTTTGTAACTTATGGATCCGTAAATAATCGAAACAATTATTGACTACAATTCGGTATAGCCATGCATTAAATGAGCCGATTTTTTTATACTTATGTAGGCTATAAAATACTTTTATAAAAATATCTTGTACGATATCTTCAGCTGCAGCACGATTTTTTACTATTCTTATGACAGTGGTAAAAATTTTCTGCTCATAATGTTTTACAATATGTGCAAAATGATGACTTTCACCATTCTTTACTCGTGTGATTACTTCATCCATCTCCATTTGTTTCACCTCCCTACTACTATAACGAAAAAATTTTCATTTCCTCTCAAAATTTTCCTATATTTTTTCGCTAATTTTGAATTTAGACATTTGTTATTCAATAAACAAAACAACAAGCCCGCTCTGAGGTGCTTGAGGCTACTGAAAAAAATTACGCTTTAAATTTCAGATTTGTTTTTCAGATTAAAAATAAGCGCACCAGTTTAAGGTGCGCTGTTATTTATAATTCTGGCTTACCACTTATTCAATGAATCGAAATGATATTATAAATTATAATGATAGAAATAATTGCGAAATAAGTACATTTTAAACGGCTCACATATTGAACAGAATCGTTCTACATGTGAGCCGTTTTATATACTGAATTATACATTCATATCTGTTATAGCAGGAATATTTATTTCCTTCACACATGAAACTGGTGATAAATTAATCACACATTGGACAATGGCTACAATATCTTGTACAGGAATACGTGTCCCTCCATACAACTTAATTGCTTTTTCAGCCCCTTCTTCAAAAGGTACTTCAGCAGCCAGTTCTCCTGGATTAATACACGTTACAGTGATCTTATCTTTTCTCACATGCTCGCGTAAAGCATTTGTAATGCCTCGTAAGCCAAACTTAGATGTAACAAACGAAACTTGCGCATTATTCGTATGATCTAAACCTGCTGTCGATCCAATTAAAATTATTTTTCCATTTCCCGCCTGTCTTAAATTAGGTAATAACGCCTGAATATATGTAATTGTGGAAGTTAAATTAATATTAATTAAGTTTGCTATATCCCCAACTTCATCGTTATCAAACGTATAGTCATCTTCAAAACCACGCTTTTCCCATACTCCCACATTGTAAATTAATACATCCATAGCAACGCCTTTTAAAGCTTCTTTTAAAGCAGGAATATGTTGTTGACTAGATAAATCAATAGCCAGCCATTTACGATTTACGCCATCATTTATATCTAAACTACTTGGTCGTGTGCGTGACACCACCCATACTGTATCCCCTTTTGTTGGTAAACCCTTTACAAATGCATCACCTAACCCTTGGCTGGCTCCAAATATAATAAAGTTCTTACTCATCCAATCACCCTTTCTATATGACTACAACATAAGTATAGTTAATATAAAAAATAGCAACAACCAATGTGATTTATCGAGATATTTAGGTCCTTAAAATTACCTATGCTCGTTCATTTTAAAACTTATTTCACCCAATACGTTGTACAATCTTCACTTCGATCTAGGAAACCATATTCAATTAAGTATCTTCTCAATGATACGTAATCACTATAAATAGGCTTTAAAATTTCATTGATTTCTTTTTCGGTATATTTACGCTCTACCGCAAACTTCGTTACAATGTATTGCAGTAAAATTATTTTTCGTTTTTCTTTACTTGGAAAACTTTCAATTGAACCATCTAAGCCATTTTTAAAATACGTCGCTAGTACTTTTTCTTTCTCGTCTACTGTAATCGCATAACGTTCATCCACCTGTGTTGCCCCCTTATGAATTGGTTCGTATACTTTTGTTGTTTCTAAAGCCTGCATGATTGCCAGAAAAACTTTTGCTTGTTTTTCTTTTTCTTTCAATTTAAATCGATGCTGTCGAATTGTTGAAATGCTATTTGCAGAAGTGCTATTAACAATTTCCTTATCTGGTGCCCCTGTTGCAAATAGCTTCAGCAATTCAGTTTGGATATCTGATAGCCCAGTATCCTTCTTATCTAATTGAAGTAACGCTTCAAACACAGAGATATGTTCATTCTCGATATGGCGTTGTATAGCTTTTTTAGCCGAAAAAAAACGATCATCTATTTTGAACACTTCTTCGGCATCAAATATTTCTTTACAAAATACACACTCATATGCATCACCTGTGTCTACAAATCCCCTCGATAATTCCTCTATAGTCAAATCAGTTAAACTCACAAACAAAACCTCTCTTCGTTCACCATTTAATAAACAATATATAATAAGTTTATTCATTTGTAAACAATGATAGTATTTGTTTATCTAAAAAAAAGAAGAATCCATTTTGACAATAATCAATCAAAACAGATTCCTCTCAGCGTTAAGCTATATAAAAATTTATGTTATTTATCTAATCGTTTTTTACACTTTGCCGATATATGAAAACACTGCTTAGTATGCCAAGTCCACCAAATAACAAAATCCATATACTTTTAAAAAACAGTCCATAAATCGTCATTACACTACCAATAATTCCACTTGAAAAAGCACTGGATACCATGGATTTTTTTGTTGGTTTAGGGAAATGAATAGAGGTTCCCAGATTTTTATTCCCCCATTTACATGCCGCATCCATGATATTTTGTAGTTTGTCTAACATCTTTTTATCCTCCTAATTTTTAAAAATGAAAAATGAAAAAAATGCATTGGACAAAGCACCCAAAAATGCCAACATTGAAATTGATAAACAAACCGTTCCGGCAATCATTTTTGCCTTCTGTTCTCTATTCTTTTTGGACATTAGAACTAATCCTAAGATTAGTAGGAAGATGGCTAAAATGATATTCATCGCGATAAAGAACGGTGCTGTTTCTTTTAGAAAGTCTATAATACTCCAAAATAAACTCATTGATATCTCCTCCACTTTTATATTTGATTAAAGCCTCTACTCAAAGATGCTTGCTACCAACTGCTTCGTCATAAATTGAAAGGCTGCTAAGTGATCACAGTTCTTTGAAATTCCTTCTTTACTTGCAATGCTTGATAGAAGGACGGTGAAAGTAGAAAACGCTAAATTTTCAGAAACCTTCAATTTAAGATTTGCTCGTTTGATGGCCGTACGAAAAAGTTCACTACTATCAAATATTAGTTTTTCTTTCATTTCCTCCGAAAGTTTACTATAAAACGATGTGAAGTCAGTCGTTTTCACGTCATAAAGAAATGGTTTGCTTTCGTATTCATAGTAAAGTTCGATTATTGCTGTTTCAAAGCCGGACTTTTCAGGGGATTGTTCAATTCGCTCAATGAAATTTTCATAAATAGTATCTTGAATGTCATATAGAACTTCAAAAAAAAGTTCTTCCTTACTTGAATATAAATTATAAAAAGTACCTGTAGATATTTCTGCTTTCTTACACAATGCGCCAATGCTTGTTTCTTTATAACCCGGAGAAATCCAAAATGCCATACATTCATCTTTCAATTTACTTTTAATCAGAATTTTATCTTCTTCTGAAAAAACTTTTTTTCCCCTTGCCATAGAAAAGCACCTCCTTTATGAATTATTTATATGAATATTCATATACTATATTCATACGTTAGCATTAACACCAACTTTTAACAAGGGATTAAATAACAAATTATTTCATTTGATTGAATATCACTTTATGCTTTTGATTTCACTAGATATAAAAAGCCAACGTTTTGAATAATGTTTCTTCAAAACGTTGGCTTTTCTTTTATTTTTTAATTTCCCTCTACGTATTCTACTATGTAAATATGTATCACCATAAGTTCTAAGGTAGATACATCCTCCATTCCTCCCAAGCTTCCATATAACCAGTAAGATCGTGAGGATGAACTTTAATACACACGCCAATACGTGTATATAATTGAAAAACAACTTCATTCAAAAGTTGTTCCTTCGTAAAGGCTTCATACCCGTTCCACAAGGAAAACGATGAAAAAAGTGTATGTAAATCTAGACTATCTGGTGAAGAACAAAACGCATAGGTAAAATCGTAAATTTTGGGACCGATTAAAGGTGATGGGTCAATAACTCCTATTAACTGGTTACAAAAATATACAAAATTATGAACACCCGTATCTCCGTGAAGGTAATACTTCTCTTCTTGATAGTGTTCAGTTTTTAATGTATTTACCAACAACTCTACTCTTTTATGATCCTCACTTGGTAAGAGCTTACCTATATTCATTTTGGCAGACTCAAAACTACTTTGATTAAAGTCTGACCAGGAGCTTCTATGCATCCCGTTTACTCTTCCCCAAGGAATGTCTGTGTCCACCTTTTCATAATGATTGAATAACTCTTTCGTTAATATTTTCATCCATTCTAATTTCGATCCTCGATTATAGTGAGTTTCTCCGGGTATAAAAGAGTACACAATAAATTCTTTTTTATGATCCGTGTAAAGAACATCAGGCAACAATTTCACTTTTTTATAGACAAGCAAGAATTCCTCAGTGGCAGATATTATCATAGGATGGTCTATCTTTATCACATAGATTGGCATATTTTTGCACAGGATCGTATATAAAATGCCCGCAGTTGTACCACTTTTTAACCTCTTTAATTCTAGATGATCATTTATGACCAAGCCTTTATTAATTAGTAAATCCATGATTTCATTTATTTTTTCCATTTCTCAATCCTCCTCAAACGATTTAGAAATAAGTTCGCTATCTTTTTCAACAATCCTGCTCATCAATAAAAAAAGCTGCCTTTGACTTTGGCAGCTCGATCTACTATTTGTAAGTCACTATTAGACCCGAACGAGCCACGGAAACCCCTTGAGCATAGTGGATACTGCTCCATTGTGGTACATAACTCAAGCTTTTTCTCTTGCCCTCTGTGTATCTCTTATATTCTTTTGAACCGTTATAGCTGCAAATAAACTAAGAACAAATGCCATACTAAAAAATCCTTTTTCGCTTAAAATAATACTTCCAGCATTGTATAAACCGATAGCCATTAATGCAATAGATACAATAAGTGCGAACCAACTAATACCATAATAAATATTAGTAACTGGTATTCCCTCATCTTTATCTCTAACTGCTTTTTGTAAAGATATCGCCGAATAAAGTCCGAATACTAAAACTGCAAAATAAAATCCCTTTTCGTTCAATTGCATAGATGCGTTAAACAAGCCTATAAGATAAGACGCAACACCTACTAATAGCGCTGCCCACGAAGCCCCTTTGAAGGCTGGAGTCGGTTCGCCTTCTTTCCTTTCTTCTTTCACTTTTAAATCATTTCGTTTTTCTTTATCTACTAAAACTTCATGATCATTGGACATTCAATTTTCGCCTCCATCTTTTAATCTACTAAAAATGGAGCACCAGAGACACAATAGTGCACCTTCTTTGCAAAACTAAGCTGCCATTAAGCTGAACAAGAAAAAACGAACTTCGTTATTAAAGTATATGCTCATTAACATTATAACTTCACAACCTTTACTTTTTCGCGATCAATTATGCCTCGGCATTATTGATTCCGGAATTGGCTTTGTGCTTAGGCCAGCATGAGGTATGTGTGTAAATCTTAAATCAGTTGTACGAACTCTGGATTTAATACAACTTTATGAAACCTCCAACAATCAGAGAACTCTGTACCAATTTCGTGACCTTGCAAGCAAACCCTGTTCATTCCATCACAGCCATCAAGACCACAACAACCATTTAATCTACTGCTATCTGAATGGTGATTTGAATTGATTAAATCCTTGATGTTTATAATGATAGATCCTTTTAATAGTTCGTAAGCTGTTTCCTCTTGAATTAAATAAAAGCCTGTAGGAATATAATCTTGACCATCATTTTCATTAATCAAATTCAGGTCTTTTAATTCCGATAATGGTTCCGAAATTTCTAAATTACACGCTTTACAAATCAGTTTCAACTTGTCGTTTCCTCCTTTTATATGAAAATGTGTTCCAGTCAATGCTAGAAATCGGTTAATCGTTAGCCATCCATATAGCGCAAAACTAGCGCTACACAACAGACAAGTTACGCTCTTTCATGAGAGAATGACTAAATGAATTAACTCATTCCTAAACAGAATATTGTAAAGAAATTACTGTATTTTTATTTTGAATGCATCCGTTTGAAGTCATAATATTTCTCATTGGAATATTGTCAACTTGAGTCATTCCTAAATAAGACATAGCTTTAAATTCATTTTTCAATCTGTATAATCCTATTGTATGTAAGTTCCTTCCCAAACCTGACCCCATAAAATTAGGATGAATGCCTATCCAAAAAATGCGTCCTTCCTTATCTGTATTTGGTTCTATATGAGGAAAAACTACACCAACAGGTTCATTGTTAACTTTATACACTGTAAACATTTCCTTTACTTGTGATGGGAGTTCGGTGCTCATTCCCGTTAAAAACTTCTCTACATCAATAAAACTTGTACCCATCACTTCAGATAAAAAAGAGATAGCGTTATTCTCAGAAATTGACCATACTTCATAATCTGGTATCGAAACATTTAATGGGGTTATTAAAGATCTCCTATATACAACTCTTTCACCAACGATTTCCATTTTAGACCTAGTAGAATTTAAACTATCTAAAAGTATTTTAGGACACTCCAACATAACTTTTTTCAGACTACTACTATGTAATTTATCTAAAAGTTCATTAATAAGCACATCTATTTCAGAAGCAAGATGAAGTCTATTCTCTAAAATTTCTAACATAACTACACGATCACTTTTTAGGTTATGTACGCCAACTCTTTGTAAATGTTGAAGCAGTTGATCCACGAATTTTCACCTCTTTTTATGATTAAAACAATTGTCTTCTTACACTATGCTGCACTGTTAGTAGAAGAAACCTTTTATAAAATTTTTACATACTCGCAAAAAAAACTGAAATTAACTCCGCTTTTCTACTGAGTTCCAAAGACTTGTAATATATAGTTGCTCTCTTGTTCCTTAGTAAAAATACCAGTGGCTATACCACCTTCTTTTATCCCTTGATTAAACCACATATCATTATTGTCTTTATCCACCAATTTATAAGAGCTGCCTATGCAACTCAATGAACTTTCATTAACGCCCCCGTTAGCCATCCATGTAGCGCAAAAACCAGCGCTATATCACAGAAAATGAAAGTTGATTAAGTTCTTTCGTGGGAGTTTAAGTGTAACATTTCACAAGCTAACTTGATTTTTCATTTTAAAATCCATTTCTAAATCTTTGTTCTTTTATTGCAGGAATACTTCTGCTTACAAATTAAGAAGAAAAGGTCACCAGACACTATTCCTCATATATTTTCTAGCTTATAATTTTAACTCTTTAATTAAGAACTTCTCTTTTATTCTATATGGGGTAGCGTGCCAGAAACAACTCTTTTGGAACTTCTCGCATCATAATTATGGTAAAATAGGTTAATTATGATGTGTTATATTGTTGGGGGTATTATAATTGATGAAGAAATCCATAATTATTTTAGTAGTGATAGGCGCAATTGGTGTATATTGGTTTTGGCCTAAAGCACACGTTGAAGAACCTATTGTGATGTCCGTTCAACTTGACGAAGTAAGTAAAACATTAGCCGTTTCATACATAGTTGAACAAAATAACGATACGTATTTAATGGAAATTGCACATAATACAAAAGGATTTTACCCTCCGCGAAACAGTGGTAATTGGGATGGGGAAACTAATTTTACAGAAGTATTAGCAGTACAAAATGGCTATGAGCTACGAGAAGATGTAGTTGAACTAACAGACGAACAGCTCTCCTACTTTCTTTCATTAGAAGGGCGTACATTACCTGTTGAAATTTCATTTGAAAACTATTCTCCAATTGATACAACACTTGTTCTACTAATGGAAGGTGAGGCAGTAGACGTAATAAAGAATGATGATTTACTTCGCTATACGTATACATCCTCTAAAGATGAAACGATTGATTCAATCGGTCATTATGATAGTGTAGCTACGATTTCATTCGAACAGAATAATGAGGAAGTTGATTTTCCACTCACACTTACACAGGGAAGTTCAGTAGATATTCTTATCAACGAACCATACAAACTTAGTTCGAAGGATAAACTTTTACTTGAAATTACAATGATTGATGGACAATCAGTTACGAATAATATCTTAATGACTAGATCTATTCCAAAAGGATACTTAAAGCAAATTGTAAAGGAAGCGAATGCTAATAATAATTGAGTAGATTATTTATAATCTACCAAAGCCTATTTAAATACATAAGCGTTTTAGTTGAATAAAGTTATTACTATATACAAAACAAATCTAATAAACGTTCCTAAGTGCTAATTTGGGCACACACAACCTCAAAATGTTGATAGTACAGCGTTTTGAGGTTGTTTTGGGTGCGATACGTCCATACGTTTTTTTTATGCAAAGGCCTTGAATGCAGTTACTGTAAGTCTTTTTTTGATTTGCAGAAAAATGCTGCTGGTGCACTGTCTGTATAAAATCGTACATATTCAGACAATTTCTTGTCGTACATATGCACTTTTATTACGAGCCCCTTATTGAACTACCCTGCACCATTAGTTCAATAAGAAAAAAAGAGCTGCTTATGCAACTCAATGATCTTCAAGTAAAGCCCCTGTTAGTTTAAGTGTATTACATCACAAATATACGATTTGTATCAGAAGAACTGAATACTCTTTATTTATAGTAGTCTTCTTGAAGCATTCCCATAAGTACTTCATCAGAGTATTTATTGTTCATATAAAGGGATTGTCTCAATGTTCCTTCTTTTTTAAATCCTGCTTTTTCATATGCTTTTATGCCACGAATATTATGAGAAAATACCTCTAATTCCAAACGATTTAGTTTAAGCTCCTCAAAGGTAAATTTCTGTGCAAGTTGAGTTGCTTCAGTACCATAACCTTTGTTCAAAGTATCTCTACTATGTAGTGATATTCTAAAACCCGCCTTTTTGTTGTCTTGATCAATGTCTAAGATGGCTAAATCACCTATTATTTCATTACTATCCAATAAACAAATGGCAAAATCATAACGTGTGGGGTCTTTGCTAAACTGTTTATAACTTTTATTGATCTCATCAAGAGTAAATGACTTTCGAGTGCCAGTCATGTACAAAAACTCTTCATCCTGACAAGACTTATAAATACTTTCTATATCTTCATCTTTAATAGGTCTTAAGTAAACAAACATTCCCTTTATCATCATAATAATTCCCTCATTCTCCTGTTTCTTTTTCGAAAATAGCATATCTTGTAAAAATTCTCTGACTTTGCTAATCTCTTTAAGATTTTATTCAAGAATCCAGTCCCTTGACTTTAATACGCTTGAAATGAATAAAGGTTCCAATTTTAAACAAATTTACCGTTTTTAATTAACTAATATCCATTTTGGTTATTGAACTTGACTGCTCCGCTAGCTCAATAAGAAAAGTTGCCTTTGACTCCACCCAATGACTAATTTCACAATCATCAATCCAAAGATCAAAAATCGGCAGATATGAATGGTGGAATTCATATCTGCTAAAGCTGCTTATTCTAATTTTCTAAATTGTATGTCTTTAATTTAATTAATATTGTTATATATTTGCCCGATAAAAAGTGAGTAATTTGCATCTAGTTTTTCTCTGTTTTCAATGATGATTTTACCTTCATATAATGATTCACTTGTACGTATATCACCGATAAAAAACAAATGACCGTCCGAAGCACGATTGACTAAATATAGTTTATCATCTGTAATCTGTAAAAAAGGTTCTTCTTTATCATTAGCAATGCTTGGATATTTAAAGTTTAAAGGCTCTTCCCACTGTTTCTTTTCTATATTATAACGATTCAGCTCTAACCCATTGGCTGAATGAACTGGAATGAATATATCTGTTCCATGAAGAATCATCGACTTTGTATGTGGTTTTAATTCGGCTGGAATTGTCCATTCCTTCACTTCATTATTACGATTGTTATAAAGATACATTTTGCTAGAGATCGTTTCACGCTCATCATCTTCTAGATAATTGTATTTTTCAATCATATATAAGAAATAATTTTCATTTTGTACTTTAATATATTCATTAAATATACGAATGCTGGCCTGTCCTATCTCTTCTGACTCTATTTTTGCAAGTATCGAGTCCTGTTCTAATTCCTTTTTGCTTTCATCAACCGTATATATGTGCAACTCTTCCTTACCATTGAGATGGCTTGTTGCTAATATCTTTATTTTTCCATTTTCTACATAAACATCTTCCTCATTGATCCAGTCATAGCTTACTTGGACTGGTGTATTGATTTCAAATGAAGAACTTTCATTTGTATGTTTATCAAGTGTATCGATTTGAAGAGTTAAAAAATTTCCTCGGCCCTTTTTTCGACCATCATTCGGAAAAATGACGTAAATCAAACGGTCTTCGTCTTCAAAATACTGACCAGAATTTAGTAATTTCCCACGCATAAAACTACGGTGTTCTTGAATATATTTTTGAAACATCAAAGGGTTATTTCGTCCTATCAACTCTCCAATAAAAGACCCGCTCTGATAAATCGAACCATCCTTTGATATTTGCAACCCACGATAAATATCACCGCTCTGATAACTCGCTTGAAGAATAAGATTGTCGATTTCTCCCTTATTTCCGCTAGTAGTTTCAATTTTAAAGGATACACCCTTTGCCATTGCCTGTTGAATATAGTAAGAACCGATTGTCGTCACGATGATTAAACTAATCAATATCGTTTTCCAATATTTTTTCATAGTCATTCCCCTTTAGACCCTGATTTTATATTTTAACAAATGATTCGCGATCCAAATGGCACTCCCTAATACGATGATGCTCATTACTAGTACCATTAGAAAGACTTCAAGTGAGTAAAAATAGCCACTAGAAAATTCATTCAAGAAAATTGGCGCAAAAAAGACTCCGAACGAAAGCATTCCATAAACGATTGCGAAAAAAATACCTTTTAAACCGTAACTTCGTTCAATTAAAATGGCCGTGAATAGAACTGCTACAAAGATTAGCCCGACTCCATAAATCAGGATAAATTCTGTAAAGGTATTCGGATACAGCCAGCCCCACATTTCTAAACTATAATTACCAAAATTATCATAAAATGAAAAATGCGATTGTAAATCTGTTGGTATCATACTATTAACAATTTGCATTTCGATCGGGATTAACAATATTTGCAAGGTAACTAATCCAAGTACAAAAACCATAATAGTCGTCAATTTTGCGAAATAAATAGTAATTCTTTCAGTTGGCAACATTAATAATCTGTAAATAAACGTGTTTTTTCCAAACCAATCTCGATACCAAATAAAGAAAACATAAATCATCAATATGGCGATGCTAAAAAAGATTGGCATCAGAAACCAACCAGACTCAATGAAACGATGAAAAGGAAAAACCCCGTATCCCTTAATATATTGGCCCATTGATAGTTGATTTTTATACATCACCTGATCTGCGTCATTCATATATGCTTTTGACACGACAATCGCCCCAATGAACTGACTGGAAATTATCAATCCTATTAAGGTTAGGTACAGTTTGAAAAATCGATTTACTTCGAAATTAAGAAGTTTTAAATAGTTTTTCATCTACGATACACCTCTCTCATGACATCAATGACTGATTTCCCTTCCTTTTCACGCACTTCCTCTACACTAAATTCCTTTAATACTTCACCGTTATCAATAAGTACCGCTCTATCAATCAAGTGTTCAATATCACTAATTTCATGGGTTGTGATAATCACACCACGATCTTCAATTAAATGGCTTGTAAACACTTCGGCAATCTGTTCACGGGAGAAAATATCAATACCAGAGAATGGTTCATCCATTAGTAAGTAATCCACATCCAGTGCCAAACCTAATATCATATTGACTTTAGCCATATTCCCCTTTGATAAATTGGCAATTCGTTCAGTAGGGTCTAGTTTAAAAAATTGCAGTAACTCTTCTGCCCTTTGAGGATCCCAGTTTTTATAAAAATCGGCCATGAACGCAAAGGCATCACAAATTTTCATTTGCGGCAACATCGTAATCGTATCTGGAATAAAGGTAACTTTTTCAAAGCTTTCTTTCCGGATTTTTTCCCCATCAATCAAAATTTCACCGCTATTAATAGGCGTGAGCGCCATTATAGCTTTCATGATTGTCGTCTTTCCTACTCCGTTTATCCCAATTAAACAAGTAATTTCCCCTTTTTCAGCAGTAAATGAAAGACCTTTTAATACCTGTTTCCTGCCGTATTTTTTCTCGACATTTTTTACTTCGATCATTTCGATCCCTCCGCTTCTCCGCTTTCGACATCATGCTTTTTCTTCACTAGTTCCAACACTTCGGATAACGGCACATCGATGGATTTAATAGAACCTAAAAATAAGTCAACCGCATCGATAATCAATTCCTCACGGACACTTTTAAGGACCGCTTCATCTTTAGTAATGCAGCTCGGCATATTCCCCTCAGTAAAAATCAATCCTTGTTCCTCCATTTCCTTATAAGCTCGTTGTGCGGTATTTGGGTTAATCTTCAGCTGGTTGGCTAGTTCTCTTCTTGATGGAATCTCCTGACCAGGTTCAAAATACCCCTTGGCGATTTGCTCTTTAAAATGCCGGATAACCTGGACATACACTGGATCCCGATTATTAAACTTTACAGTCAATTAACTCAACTCCCAGAAAATCATATTTTCGTGTATTAATCACTTAATACAGTTTGTGCATAATGGTGGGCAAAGTACTTTAAAGAAGCACCCGATTTATTTTAGCCATTACCCAGCTAATCGGTCTTGGTGTATCAACACCTTAATACACCGTTCTTAAAAAAATGTAAAAGTGTATTAAGCACACAATACACCCTTCGTAATGTATTATAGGCTTAATACACTTTTTATGTCAACCAAATCCATGGAAATATTTCTCTATGTTTAAAAAGACAACCAGTTTTTATACTTATCAGCCATGAAAGTTTGAGTAGAAAAAGGCTCTACTCCTGATTGAAGTAAAGCCCACCGTTAGTTAAAGAAGGAATTTATTTTATTAATTGATTGAACTATAATATCGGGTCTATCAAAATGTATTGAATGACTGGCTCCTTGTGCGATTATAAATTTACTATTTGAAGTAAGATTAACTTGATTCATAATAAGTTCTTGCCACTTTTCCTCAAATAACCTTAACTCCCACTCGGGTAAACCTTCCATAGTACCTAACTTAATGTTATGCTCTTTATCTCGGCTAATAACAATTAAAGGTATATCAGGGTATACCACCAAATTTTTTATAATATCTCCATCCCTCTTCCAGTTGCTAATTTCAGAATACATTGCTTTGTATAAAGAAGGATTTATCTGGAAATTCATTATGCGTTTTTGAATATCATTCGGGAGTAGCTTTTGTTTTTTTGTTAGAGTAGGGTTAATAACTTCTCTTAATTCTTCCCTTTTCATTTGAGAATAAGAACGACATTTTTCCATCCAAAATTCATCGGTTGCTCCTTCATTTAAAACAGGTAAATTCAAGTCATCTAAAACCTTTAAATCAACAGAAGTTGAATCTACTAATACTATTCCAGCAACCTTTTCAGGATGCTTTTTCACAAAATGTTGTACACATAACCCACCATAGGAATGACCAACTAATACTACGGGTTCAGATAATTTAAGTAAATGTATCATCTCATTTACTTCGTTTACGACTGTTTGTGTATTACGGACTTCGTTACGAATTTCACTTGCGCCTAGCCCTGGTCTATGAAACATTATAACTCTATTTGTTTTACTTAATGACTCTGTCACTTCATACCATTCATCGAATGAACAACCCATTCCTGTAAGGATAATTATTGGTGTACCGTTTTGCCCCTTTTGAAGTATCTCAATCTTATTTTGATTTATCATTAATAATTGACTAATTTTACTCACCTCTTTGTTTAAATATCACTTAATTATGTTTTCTTGTTTAGCTATCCAGCACCGTTAGTTTAAGTACATACCTAACATGGATTTTTATTTTCAATTAAAGAAAAAACCATTTTTCATAGGGATATTTATTCTCTTAGTACATTTGTTTTACCATTTCTCATACCCTCAAATATTGGTCTTTGAACAATACTTATTTGTTCGATATCAATATTTCCCTCTTCAAAAAACTGTAAAGCTAATGATTCATTTTGGTAATCTAATGTTTTTCCATCGTCTAATAGCATTCCTTGTGCATTTAGTTTTACTTCAAACAAAAACATTACGAAAACCACTTCGTTACCATCAGGATATATATACTCCCGTATAAACTGAAATAAAGTTATATTCTTTAATACTTATTCTCGTTTCTTCTCTTACTTCACGTATCATAGTTTCTACTATGGATTCTCCTGGTTGCATTGCTCCTCCAGGTAACCCCCAGTCTCGATAATCTAACCTTTTCTGTAACAAATCCCCCCCATTTTCATCTTTGATTATTGCCCCACCAGTGGCTATAATTTTTTTCATATATACCCCTCAATTTCAATTTAATATTTTCTTTAATTTTTCTTATCTACTTCTCTATTCTTTCTGCAGTGTCGATACTGTTTCATTACCCAACTTAAATCCCATAAACAACAAAATATCCACCATCCTTATTAAACTCTTCTGTTCCGTTAGTGAAAAAGCGATTGCTCTAATCGAACAATCGCACCCGTGAGTTTAACGAAGAAGTTACTTTTATCAAATTTTATAATCATTTTTTATATAGGGATTTTTTAATGGTATTATGTCGTAATTAGTCATTCTTACTAAACCATGTATCAATGGAATTTATCATATTTTCAAATGCTTCTTCTTTAAAAGGTGAGGCGATCCCTGAATGCTCAAGTAAGTCTAGGAAAGATAAACGCCCCCCCTGTTTGCATAAATTCATATACATATTCCAAGCAGCATGCTTATCTGTTTGTGCGATTGACCAAATCTGTAATGCACAAATTTGAGCGATTGAATAGTCGATGTAATAAAACGGGAATTTAAACAAATGTATTTGTTGATGCCAAAAGTTACCCTTTTTTAAGTATGAGTGATTATAAGTAGTTTTATATGGCATATATTTCCGTTCAATTTCCATCCATTTTTTCTTTCGTTCCTCAATTGATTGATTAGGATTTGTATAGATAAAATGCTGAAACTCATCAATACTAGCTCTATAAGGCATGGCAAAGATAGCATCTTCTAAATGCGAATATCTATAATTCATTGCGTCATTTTCAAATATTTCTTCCATGTAGGGCCAAATAAGAAATTCCATTGCAATTGAGCTAATTTCACAAGCTTCCTTAGTGGGAAGTATATATTCTGGTATGTTGTTATTTTGGTTAAAAATAGCCATTTGAAATGTATGACCAAATTCATGTGCAAGGACTTTTACATCTTTTCTCGATCCATTAAAGTTTGCAAAAATATATGGAATCTTTTCATTACATAAATAAGTAGCATAAGCACCTCTTGCTTTATTTTCTTTAATGGTTAAATCCATATACTTATTCTCATTCATTATTTTGAAAATCTCTCCACATTGATCAGATAATTGTTGGAAAATTGTTTTAAACTTATCTATCATCCAATTAGAATCGCCTCTAAGGATAGCCTCTCCAGATTTGAACCTAACCTCTTCATCGTAATAGGTTAATGTCTCGATACCAAGCCGAATCCGTTGTTTTTCCCTTAATTCCTCAGATATAGGCACTATATATTTCAAAATCATTTTTCTAAAGTTAGCCACATCCTGTTGACCGTAGTCAACCCTTGAAAGCCTAGCATATCCAAGTTCCACAAAAGAATTGTAGCCGAGTTCTTTTGCTATTTCCGTTCTTACTTGAATTAAAGAATCAAAAAGTTCATCAATTCTATTTTCGTATTGCACCAATAGTTCATATTTTTTTTCAATAGCCTGCTTTCTAAGCACTCTATCTGGAGAGGAGAGAAATTTATCTAATTGAGATAGGTTTCTCTCCTCTCCTTTAAATTCAATCTTGGCATTTGCCATCAATCTTGTATATTCACTTATAAGGTTGTTCTCTCTTTTTAGTTTATCGATAATTGCTGAACTAATCGTATTCACATTAATTTCAGCAAGATTCAGTAACTGTTTTCCATACTTTTGCCTAATTTGTTCTTTAAATGTGGACCTTATTAAACGTTCATAATAACTCGCTACAACTTTTTCATATACTGGCCAATTTTTATTGATAAACTTTTGTTCTTCTTGATACTTCTTATCTGAGGTATCTAATTGTGCTCTTATCTCCGCAATAGTCAGCATTGTTAAAACATGATTTCTAAGCGAATTAATCTTATCTATTAACTTATTTTGCTCTTCAAATGAGTTTGCAGATTCAAACTTTTCTAATAGATCAAATACCTCTTCTTCAAACTCTACAATGTTAGGCCTCTCATATAAAAGCTGATCAAAAATCATTCTTCTCCCCCCCATTCCATATTATGGTATATTATACACAGCAATACGAATAGTCTTATAATTCAAAATAATTTGTGCTATACTAGCGATATAAGATAATAAATACCATTAGCAAATACAAAAGGGCTGCTTTCATAAAAGCGGCCCTTTTTGTTTTCTTACATATAGTTCGATTCAATCTACCCTCAATTTTATCTCCCCGGCAATGGAATATATAAGCTTTCTAATTAAACTATACTGCTCCATTAGATAAAAAACGTCTCTAATTATTGTAGAAACGCTCTCCTTTGCTTAAGTGTAAAGCTTCATATGCCTAGGAGATAGACACTTATTTCTTCCATCCTACGGCTATATCGTTGGACTGGAATTTAATAACTAATTTAATTTGAGGTGAATAAATATATCTGTCCCAATTTCTAACTTCTTCAACTCTCTGTATAATTCCAATCAGTTTTGTTTTAATGACATGTTGAAAGTTAAGGCCAATAATTATAGCTTCTAGAGGATTTCAAAGTTCGGAAACACTTACTTTCAAGTCACGAATACTTGAAAATTGTCCCCTTAAACCAATTTATAAATGATATTTCGATATCGAATCGAAATATTTATAAACTCATTTAAAATTAATTTATGTGTATACATTTGGAAACGCTCATTCGTTGTATAAGTATAAGGAGGTCAAAAATGAAAAAAGAAGACGCACTAGCCTCCTATCTTATTAATTTAGGAGAGGAAGTGTTCCGCCTATTACTAGCGAAAGGAGCCAAAAAAGAGGATGCGGAAGATATCATACAAAATACCTTTTATAAAGTTTATCTACTTTTAGATGACCTAACAGAAAGGAATTTACGTCCGTGGTTTTTTAGAGTATCACTTAATGAATATATTGACTTGAAAAGAAAAAAAGAGCAACAGAACATTTATTTAAGCGAGGAAATCTATTCAAAACTACAACAAATAGACTGCGACATGAATACGATTTTAAATAATGATGAGATTTTCTATTTATTAAAAGACGTCAAAACAGAATATAAAGAAATTTTCTTTTTAAAGTATTACTATGATTTTTCTTATGAAGAAATTGCTACTATTTTGGACATTCAAATAGACAGCGTAAAGCAAAAATTATATCGAGCACGTAAATCTATTCACTCAAAAATAGGAGGAAAACGTTAATGGATATT
This sequence comes from Lysinibacillus sp. NPDC056232, assembly GCF_042267565.1. Taxonomy (NCBI): domain Bacteria; kingdom Bacillati; phylum Bacillota; class Bacilli; order Caryophanales; family Bacillaceae; genus Lysinibacillus; species Lysinibacillus sp. NPDC056232. The sequence goes on from NZ_JBHJTF010000063.1 coordinate 20,023, forward strand.
TCGATCAAAACCGCTTTAAAAAAAGCTAAACGAAAACAACTACTAAAAATCATCATTACTTCGATTATTGTCGTACTGATTCTAATACCAATTCTCTATAAAACAGGCACCTACTTTGCAGCCAAAGGTTCTACCCGACTTCACGATTCGCTTTTCTTACATAATGCAATTGCCGAGCCGAATATTCAAATCGACTCTCAAGTAACAGCAAATTCATCAATGTTTGGTGGTAATATTATTTCGAATCGTTCAAAAAATATTAATGGCTATGTAGTCCCTTGGAGCACACTTACAAGTTCGTATCATTGGATTCGCTTGGATATTGACAACAATGAATTTGCACCTGGCTTTTATTGGTCTGACACAGGTTTTTATGAGTATGATAAACAAACAAAAACTAAAGTGGCGACATTTTATCATCCTTCTATTCACGAGTATTTTGATGGTGTACAAAATGAACTCAGTGAAGTTTCTCAAATGAAAAACTACGTGGCGGAAGTTGCTATTTCTTTTGATCAACCGTATACATTACAGGAAATACAAGCAAAAATCCCCGATAATTTAAACATTGTATGGTTGTATATGGCCTCTCAAATTGCAGATGAAAGTAAAGGACCTTCAGGGGTGTCGATTTATGGATTTGATCCATCTTCTTCACCAAAAGATGCATATAAAGGATTTATCGATGCGCTCAAAAAATATAATGATAGAGGTGGGAATGAACCTATTCAAGAGTTTTTAAATTCGAATAAAAACAAAAAATGGGATGAAGTAGAAATCTTAGGGGTAATGCTAACTGGCCAAGCGCAAAATTTTAAAGCTTTAGAAAATCAAAGTTTTGTTCGTGGGGCTTCAGTAGGTGCCACTGCACAAATGGTACCTTATATTAAATCAGAAAAATAACGAGTCGAGATCAAAATTATATTCGTTCTCTCTTCCCAGTAAGTAGCTGGATCTATAGAGCAAAACAATTAAAAGTCAGAAAAAAGGGCAGTACTTAAAAATAAAATAGGTACTGTCTCTTTTTCTAAGTGTTTTTTCAACTAAATTGCTCCGATCGTTCAATAAAGAAAAAAGAGCTGCCTATGCAACCAAGCATCCCGTTAATTGAACAAGACGAACACAACCTTTTTGCTATTTTTCCTATCTCTAAATTTATCCTTCTTTATCGTAAGTATTCCTTGAAAGTTGGAGACTTTGGCATAAAAGTATTTCCGCCCGCTACCATTTCTTTTGTTTCAACATCATAAATTGCATATCTACCTCTAAATTCTTTTTCTGTGTCTTTAAAGG
>NZ_JBHJTF010000064.1:0-20991 GCF_042267565.1 Lysinibacillus sp. NPDC056232
CTCTAATTTCTATCCGTCACTTTGACTCTTCTTTCCTTCGTTTCTGTAGCTTTCGAAAAGGGCAAAATTAGTAAGGAGGATCATTTTGGTGTTCTAGAAGCAGGTGCCGATCAAAAAATTAATGAGCACACCATTTTTAATGCTTGCTCGATCAGTAAGTTTCTAACAAGCATTTTAGTGTTGAAATTCGTGGAACAAGGGATTGTAGATTTAGATGAAGATGTTAATGAAAAACTAGTTTCATGGAAGGTTCCTAACAATCAATTGACAAAGCATAAAAAAGTTACATTACGCAACTTATTATGTCATCAATCTGGTATTGTGGACCCTAAGGGCAGTTTTATGGAACTAGAATCTTTCAACGAAATACCATCTATGGTAGAAATATTGAATGGTACAACTCCTTATTGCCCTACTACTATTGAAGTGACTTATGAACCTGAAAGTGAATTTCACTATTCTGATGCAGGCTTTTGTCTTATTCAATTATTACTAGAAGATATAACGCAAAAACCTTTTTCTCATCTCATGGACAATTTTATATTTAAGCCACTGCGTATGACGAACAGTACATTTTCTATCTCTCTTTCAACAGCAAAGTTAGATAATTTTGCGTGTGGCCATGATCAAAATGGAGCGTTAATTCCAGGGAACTATTCTATTTATCCTTATCTTGCAGCTTGTGGTATATGGACTACGCCCAGCGATTTAACAAAATTATTACTGGATATTATACATGCGGTCAAAGGGCAAAGTAAAATTGGCATTACTACAAAACAAGTAAAAGAACTTTTCCGCTCACAGGGATGTAAAGAATGGACAGGTCTCGGCGTATTTTTAGATGGCACGGACGACAAACTCGAGTTTTCCTCTCTTGGCTGGGGTGTTGGGTTTCAATGTATGCTAGTCGCCTATCCATACCTTGAACAAGGGATTGTTATGATGACCAATACTGATACAGGTATGCATCAAATGAAGGGAATCACGGGTGAAATTTACCATTCACTTTACTAATAACGGAAAAAGAGGCTGATGATCAAGCCTCTTTTTCCTATACACAGAATTATGGATTGAAGCCAAGTCCGCGGAAACCGACAACTCGGAGTATAAATCAACTTTGGGGCTGATCATCAAGCCTCTTTCTTCACCTTATAATGCATTTGCACCATTTGTCCATAGCGTTGTGTATTGACTAACTTCAAATCTTGATATGGATTATGATCCTTATACAGTGGAATTCCAGAGCCTAAAAGATGCGGTGTAATCGTAATAATTAATTCATCTATTAACTCTTCCTTCATGAAAGCATCGAGAATTCCTGCTCCGCCAACCATCCAAATTTTCGCACCTGCCTGTTCCCTTAATTTTTTCGTAAACGCTACAACATCTTCATTCACAAACTCAACATGTTCGTTTTTACCACTTTGTGATGCTGTGAATACATAACATTTCTTATCGGGATATGGAAAAGATTCAATATGGTCTACAATGTAATCGTACGTTCTTTTCCCCATAATAATGGTATCGATGGATTGATACATGTCGGAATAACCAGCATCCCCTTCCCCCTCTGTTTCTTCTAACCATTGTAAATCATCATTCTCTTTCGCAATAAATCCATCCAAACTAGTCGCAATATATAAAATGATTTCTCGTGACATAAAGTCATCTCCTTTTCTCTTTTGTAAAACTCCTGAACAATATTTATACTAATCATAAAACATGACAACTACTGGCATGATTAAATGAAAAAGGTGAGAAAATGTCAAAAGCAAAACGTCTATTAGATATCCTTCTGTTTGTGAGTGCAAAAAAGAAATTTACAGCACAGGAAATTTCAGATGAATTCAATATATCGATTCGCACGGTTCATCGTTATATTTTAGATTTAAGTGATATGGGCTTGCCTATTTACGCAGAACAAGGACGAAATGGTGGCTATACTGTCCTAACGAGCAGACTACTCCCACCTATTTTATTTACAGAAGATGAGGCCGTTTCGATTTTCTTTGCGTTCCAATCACTTCTTTATTACCGTGATTTACCTTTTGATACTGAAATTAAATCCGCTTCTCAAAAGCTTTATAGCTCGCTACAAGAGGAAGCAAAGCGGAAAGTGGATAAACTTCAATCCTACATTGCGTTTTGGAATCCTAAACGGGCGATTGAAACCCCATTATTGAAATCCGTTTTAGAGGCAGCCATCGAAAACAAAAATCTACATATTCACTATGAATCCAAATCAGGGACAACAACGAAACATATTCATCCAATTGGTGTTTATGCTCATGATGGATTGTGGTATATGCCTGCCTTTGATTTCATAAAACAAAAAATATTATTGTTTCGTGTAGATCGTATTATTTCCATCGTAGAAAGTGAAGAAAACAAAGAGGTATTTTTAAATTTGAAGGAGTGGTTTAGTAGCATATATGAAAATAAACAACCTATCCGTTTACATGTACTATTATCAAGTGAAGGTGTGCGACAATGCAAAAGCGAACCAAACCTTGAAGATTTTGTCGTTATAAAAGAAGACGGCACCGGTTATATTGATTCCATAATAGATAAAGGTGAGCTTAATTTTATTAGTCCCCTCTTCTATCGACTTGGTATGCATGCACAAATCGTAGAACCGAAAGAATTAGTCGATATTTTACGACAGCAGGCAAAAGACATTTTATCTATGTATCCAGAAAATGATTAATGTTATATGACGATTTTGTAAGATTGGCGTAACATTCATCGTTACTACTTTACGGACAGCCTCTTTATACTTTGTGATGAGGAGTGAGGAAAAATGCAACCAATTGAATTAAACAAACGAATTGATACATTAGACTATTTAAGAGGATTTGCTTTATTAGGAATTATTTTAGTCAATATTCCAGGATTAATGTTGATTAATCTACCAGACACATCTGTAGATATTGCATATGATAGGTTTTTAACACTTTTTGTGGAAGGTAAGTTTTTTACCATTTTTTCATTTTTATTTGGTGTAGGCTTTTATATTTTCATTTCCCGTGCAATGGCTAAAAATGAAAATGCCTACCGATTATTTATTAGAAGAATCATTATTTTATTGTTAATCGGACTTGTACACTTTTATTTCCAACCTGGAGAAGCATTAACCATCTATGCCATATTTGGGCTAATCGCGTTACCATTTTACAAAGTTCGTAAAGAAATAAACCTGACTATAGGGCTTATATTATTAGCGGTAACCGCTTATTTTGGCATAAAAATTGTGATGCCGTTTCCGCTAATTTTACTGGGATTAGCTGCTGGTCAGTATCGAATTTTTGAAAAGATCCATGACAATCGTAAAAGCATATGTATCTTTACAGTTATTATGTTCTTTATTAGCATAGGGGGATTGCTGCATCAATGGCATTATGTCCCTGACGCAATGGTGGACTTTAACAATATTACAGAAGATGAATATGCAAAACACGTGACAAACGTTGAACAATTTCCACTAATCGGGCTTCAATTTAGCCCATTTGTTTCGGCATTTTATGTAGGATTATTAATGCTTTTACTGCAACTTCCTATTTTCCAGGTCTTGCTTTCACCATTAAAGGACTACGGCCGCATGGCATTAACAAACTATTTAGGACAAACGGCGCTAATCTTAATAATCGGCAACGCCTTTCATCTTATAGAGAATATCCGTCTCGTCCAATCTCTTTGGATTTGCATAGGCATTTACATTTTCCAATTACTATTTAGTAAGATTTGGTTAAAATTCTTTAAATTTGGTCCATTTGAGTGGTTCTGGCGCATGGGTACTTATTGGACAGTACCTTCTTTGCTAAAAACTTCAACTAATTCTAAGGAGCGCCAGTAATAAAAACAGGTACTGTTATGACAAAGACCTAACAGAAATCTTTTTTACTTCATAACATAGTAATGTACCTAATTCGCTTCCAACTTGCTCATTCCTTGGGCAAGAAACACACCCCCATTATTAAATCTTTCTTTGGTCACTTTCCGCTTAGGATAAGTGACCTTTTTTCATATCATTTACCCCAAAATTTACTTCATATAAAAAAACCGACAAAATCATTCAAGATCTTGTCGGTACTCTGCTTATTTAGCAGCCCAAATATCAATTTCTAATTTAATCTCAGGAAGTCCTAAAGCAGTAATATAAGCAATCGTCATAGATGGATATGGATTTCCAAACATCATTTCCCATTGTTGATAGAAGTCATCCCAATCTATTTCTTCTGTTGCCCAAATATTGGCCTTCACCACATTATCTGAGTTAAGTCCCTCTGCTTCTAATATTAATTGAATATTTTTTAATGTATTCTTAACCTGCTCTGTTTGAGAAGATGGCAATTCACCGCTAGCTCCTACTCCAATCTGTCCAGATAATGCATACATTGTTGCATCCTTAGGAATTATTGTAAGATGGCTGTAATTGCCAACAGGGCTAGGTACTTGGATTGGATTTTTGCGTGTTATTTTAGTATTCATGTTAATCTCCTTTAGGTTTTTATTTTTCTAAAAAAGGGCAGACTCGCCCCTAAAAACTCCATTTTAGAAAAAAACAGCTGTTGAGAATCCGATACCCATACTTAAAAAACGTATTGATCTTTTTTTCATTTGGATTCTCCCCCTTCACCTAAAGTTATTTTCATATTACCATGTTTTTCATAAAATAATCAAATCTCTACATTTTTATTTCTTTTTCCTTTTTGGTGAATATCTTCACTAATCCCAATAAACAATAAATCACAGCTGACACTATAACACTATAAAATAACACAGTGATTGAGGTTGGACCCCATACTATAATAAACTCCCAATTCGATCTCTCTGGTAATAGTTTCGGGAACATAATGATAAGTGCAAAAATTATTGCAACACTTAAAGAATGAAAGATTAATAAAAAAGTTCTTTTTATATTTAAAGATACTCTAATTCGTTGTTTTTTAACAATTTCCCTTAAGGTTGTAAGCAATAGAATACTTAAAAACATCCCCAAGCCTACAACAATAACACATATAAGTGAAATAATTTTATCCAAATTCTGAAAGATGTCAGTATGAATAGTATTTACCGTTTTCCCTTCCCACAAATCTATCACACCTTGCCCTATCACAGTTGTATAGCTCGAGTTCATATTGGATAATACGGCTACTCCTAATTGTTCATCGGGCTGCATGACGAAATAAGATGAGAATGTTGGATTTTCACCAGCATGGGATATATATTGTTCTTCTTTTCCCATAACTCCCCATCCACTTGCATAGTATGTGTCCTTATCGAAAGGCTCTACAGATTGATCTGGGATATGTGATTCTTGAATAATTTTATGATCAAACGAATCAATTTGGCTATTTCCTAACTGTAGCTTTAACCATTTCGCTATATCGTTTGTGTTACTAATAATATATCCAGCAGGTACATTTCCACGGTAGATTGGTGGTGTATATTCCTGCTCTCTCATCAGTCCTATTTTATATCCTGAGGCCATCTCATTTGATTTAACTTGATGAAGTCCAACAAATGTATCATTCATAGAGATTGGCTTTAATATTTGCTGTTTGATATACGTATCAAAGGGTTGTTTTGAAACCTTTTCAATAACAAGTCCCAAAACATCATAATTGATTGTTGCGTATTCAAATGAGCTACCTGGTTGTCTATTTAATGGCTGATCAAGCAATTTTTTCACCGTCAACTCAAGAGCATTCGGTTCGTTGCTTTTTGGGATATTAGATATTGTGTTAGTAGCTATTCCACTTGTATGATACAGTAACTGATTAATAGTAATTGAGTGAAGCTTCCCATTATATTTTAACTTTAACCATGGGATATACTTCCGGACATCATCAGAACGTTTTAGTAAGCCTTCCCTTTCCAATTGTAGAATGGCTAATCCTGTAAATGCTTTCGATGTAGATCCTAGTTCAAATAATGTATTAGAGGTAACTGGTGTTTTTGACTGAACATCGGCATATCCAAAGCCTTTTTCATAAACCGTTTTCCCCTTTTCTACAATTACTATCGATATCCCTGGAATTTTACTAATCGCCTTTTGCTCTTGAACAAATTGATCAATCTTTTGAGTTTTTTCATTTGCATCTGCGTTTACTATTGTTGGCATTAAACTATACAAGGCCACAATCATAACAATTATAGACATATAGATTTTTACTAGTGATTTCATTTTCATTTCTCCTTTAAGCACTCATTGCTGGTACAAGGTTATGAACTTTCTTAACAGCATCGTTAACTATACCAAGCAATTTGGACCACAACTATCGTTTCACATGACTAAAAACATCAGAACATGACAGTTTTGTAACGTACAGTGCTTTTTAAATCTTTATAGACTTGAAATCTAAAATAGACATAAAAAGATCAGATTCTCATTCTAAAAAATAAGAACTGATCTTTTTTATGATATCCATTAGGATTTAAATATTTTCTTTCTTCAACTTGTTGCTAAAAAGAAGAAAAAACTGTGTTGTTATCGTTTATTTTTAATGACAACCTCAGTTACAGCTAACGATTTTCTTGGTTTAATATTATTCAAGATAATATCCGCGATGTCATTAGGATCCATTAATGTTTTCGTTTTTTCCTCAGTAAATATCCCGTCCCAAAATTCTGTTCTCATACCACCCATGTATACAGCACATACATTAATAGCTGTTTCGCTTAATTCTAATGCTAGACTCTCGGTAAATCCTCGCACACCAAATTTACTAGCACAATAAACAGATTCAGTTACTTTTCCATCTAATCCAGCTGTAGAAACAATATTAACAATTGTTCCTTCATTACGTTCTTTCATACCTTTTAGTACTGCTTGTGAACAAAAAATTGTTCCTTTTAAATTAATATCAATCATTTGATGAACTGAATCCTCACTCAAGTTTTCAGCATAATCAAAATAACCAACACCCGCATTATTAATTAGTAATGGAATGGATCCAAAATCATCTTGTATAGAATGAATGATTTGAGTAACCATTTGTTTTGAAGAAACATCCACCTCATAAATAGAATAGCCATTAGTTAAAGTTTTAGCCGTATTCTCAAGCTTTGATTTTGTTCTACCAAGTAAACAAATGTGATAGCCTAAAGACGAATATTTTTTAGCAAGTGCTGCACCTAAACCACTGCCTGCCCCTGTTATAACAACGATATTTTTACTCATACTGATCATCCTCTCTCGTACATAATTATACCAAAATACGAGTTTCTATCAATAAGAAGAACATGACACTGTATCCTCACCACGCCTTATCGAGAAGCCGTAATAGGTACTGTTACACATCTAAGTTACTCATATAACGCCCAATATCCTCAATACCCGCAAAAGTAAAAATAAGGTAACACTCCTAAAATGCTAGAAAGTCATAGCTCATTCAATAGCTTACAGGTAAATCAATTGGGGTACATTTGAGAACAATCTTCTCCTTTGTCCCCTAAGTCAAGTCACTCCATTTTTAATGAGTGATTTTTAATTTTAGGTTTACTACTGAATTGACGTTTTATAAAACCACTTTCACTTTTTGATAGTTCCCTCCTGAACTTTATCAATCATGGTCCATATATGTCCAACTTTTCTTGTCAACCAACATTATTTTGTCATTTTTTGGGTTTTCGATGCATATACTATTATATTTATTAATCAAAAGGCATACTTTCATCGAACACAGAATATAATTCTGGAGGGTGTTAAATGAACACTATTAAATCTTTAATTTTCCCCCAAGACTTGCATAGATTAAGCAAAACTCTACTTAAAGAGATTTGTAATAAATTGACTTTAGAATCCAACGGCAATGTAAATGAATTAGCTAGTAGAGTATGGGATGTTTTTGAGCATATTGAAGGCGATGTTCTTAAAATAATCAGCAATAATATTTTCTCTGGAGCAGTTTCTTTAGCCTGGTTCCAATCGACAAATAAAACTGATTTCACAGGATTTAAACAAAGTATTATTAATAAAATGCCATTTAACCCTTTCGAAACAGTGGTTACACCAAATAGCGAAAATGTTCCTATTGATCCTACCATTATTGCTGCTGCTGAAATCGAAGGTTCACAAATATATTATTTACGATTTATTCATAGAACTGGTGTTAATGTTGATTACTTTTTAGCAAACCGCAGAGAATACATTAAACATGAAATTACAACAGTTTACATTGATGAAGTTAAGGGAATAATTGAAGTACGAGCAAGTTCAGCTGTTGCCAAAAAAATAATTGCTTGGTTAACTAAAATAGTCGATGAAGAATACGAATTCAAACAGTATGATTTATTGGGTAATTATGGTGGAAATCTTGCGACTTTAGCGGATTCCCTTCAAGGAAGGCTGATTGATGCTACAGGAAGACCAGCAGGATTAGTCAATACATTTGAAGAAACGCAGGGTCAATCCATTGTGAGTATACTTTCTGCAATTGATGAATACTATACTAATGGTGAATTATCAGTTCTAGAGCAAAATTTAAATTGCGAACATATAACTGGTATTTTAGAAACAACACCTTTTACTTTGTTACTTTTAAGTGGTCTTGAAACGATAGGATTAGGTAGTATTAGAGAACTAAGAGGTTTACCCTTATACAATTATTTAGAACCTTATCTTTCCAAACAAAAAGGATCTATACTATTTGAACATAGTGTTGATGGCGTGAAACAAGAATATTCTGTTCGAATCGGTGTAAATACAAAGACATTTAAGTTCAATGTATTTGCGTCCGAACCTGTATTGGATTATATTAGAGAAAAATTGATTTACCAAATTTATTCTGCGAGGTAAAAGTATTGAGCAATTTAAAGCCATGGGAAATTTCTCAAAAAATAGATAATGCACTTGAGGCAATCGCTATCAGTAAAATCGGAAAATTTTACCATAGTTATATTGCAAAAATAACTAACTTACCTCTTGGATTAGTTATTGATCAATTATCTGAACTAGAAAAACAAGAAGCACTCGTTATAAAATTAGAATTTCAATGTGAGGAATGTAGTAGAAGTATTTTGACTACTAGTAAATCCGAACTTGAAAATATTGATTCCATTACTTGCAAATATTGTGGTACAGAAAATTGTTTTGATCCTTTAAACGCTATTCCAATCATTGAATTAAGTGAGGATTTCAGACAAAGTTTTTCAAAAAAAAAATTAATAATAAAAAGGAAAATGTCGGGTTAAGTAAACACAATAAACCTGAGAGTTTAAGAGAAATTATAGATATTCTAGCAAAAGAAAATTCTGATCAAGTATTAGATAAAGTATCAAAACTTGGGAAAGTTACTATTATACTAGGAGATGGTTACATGGGTGAATCTAGTAAATATGGTGGTCTAACTTTTGGAGAAAACAAAGGTAATATAACTATTGAAAACAATGGTACACTCAGTCAAGGGATAGCTAGCCCTCCAAGTGACATTATCAATGCTTTACAACAACTTCACGAAGAAATTCAACACCTATCGGATGATCAAAGAGAAATTGCAGAAGCTCATTTTGAACTCCTTGAAACTTATATAAAAAATGGAGATAAAGAGAAAGCTAAAAAACCATTAGAAAAATTAAGTACTATAGTAGGTGTTATTAGCTCTATTGTATCTATCGCTTCAACCTTAGGACTTGGAATTCCTTTAAAATAATTAATATCAAATGTTTTTAGGCTAACATCATTTGCGAACTCCTTTACGATTTCCGTGACATCCGCGGAGGCTTTGGCCAACGTGATGTTGGTCACTCAGTCGTGTTGTTGCTGTCGCTTCGCTTTCGCACAGTTAAATTGCCTCAGTACATGGCGTTCTTAGACTGAGTTCCTATATTTCAGAGGATGTCAGTGAGGTAGTCATTTACTGCTGCTTTTGGTGCATCATTAGTAAATTTCAGAATATCATTATCCTTTTTTGATTCTTCAATTTAATCCAAGTAGAATGTAATGACAACACAGATCTTAAATCAGAAGATCAATTATGGGAAAACTTTTTAATATTGTCTTTTAAAGGTGCTGTCTGTATATTACGAGGTACTGAAAAACATCCCGTTTTTAATGCAAAAAAACAAAAAGACCAATTTTTGCTCATGAAATTGAACAAAAATTGGTCTTGTTCTATTCTCCTTTACTATCTTTTTCTTCTAAAAGTGTAATGATTCGTTTCAAATTCACGTCGAATATGGCTGTTGTACTCTATTCTTAAATTCGCTTTTTTTTGCTTCTATTTTATAATGAGTACATGCAAATTCCTTTATTCTCCCCTGTTTTGGAATACTTCTTGTTCTCCGTACTTATCTAAGAAAATTCAGATTTACGTTTTTTAATGATGGAGAGATGCGTTCTCAATATACATATGCTGAATTGTATATAGAATTATGTTTAGTCCTTTCAAAATAGGGAAAAGAAAAAATATAGAGCCAGATTCAATATTTTGGGGAGGGATTAATAATGGCGAAACGAAGAACAGGTGTTGTAATTGCAGGGTTAGCTTTAATAGCATCTTATTTAAGAAAAAAAGAAAACCGTGATAAAGCATTAAGTTTGCTCGATAGTGCAAAATCTAAATTAGGATCCTATTTTAATACTGTGGAAATGGACAAAAACATATCCGAGCGGATAACTGCTCAAGCTGCGACACGAGCTGGAACATCTCCAACAAAAATAGCTTCAAACGAAATGGTTGCTGAAGGTGGAGGACATACAGGTATCCACTTTTTCAATGAAGAAATTCAGGGAAAAGAACAATAATAACACAAACCTTCTCAATCCACTTTAGACCACTGGATATAGTAACCAATTGAGTTTTTCAATTATATTAAGTATTAAAAGTCGATTTGTACCGAAAATTTTGGTATAAATCGACTTTTTCAGTGGCTTCCCCAACACAGATTGACATTTTAGTTTATTTTTTATTTAGCTACTAAAATTCTTTTTACTCAAATTTTGCGTAACTTATAAAAATATCCCCTTCAAAAAGGACATGTAATTGACTAGAATTATATAGTCATTTTATATGCCCTATTTAAAGAGGATCATCATTCCAAACTAAGTATTCTCCAGTTTATTTATCATTCAAATCATCAGGATAAACAACTTTGTTAATTACATCTCCATTTGCTTCATCTTTAAAAATTACTGTAACTTTAAACTTCTCCGGATCCATTCCACTGAAAAGTTGATAATACATACCCACTATAGCAAGTCCCATTGATGACATAGCATCAAAACTGTTTTCAAACTGTTCTTTATTTACAGTTAGTGTAAACTCCGTAAATGACTTGTTATAAGTTACATCTTTTATAGAAGAAAAATCATCACTAGTTTTAATTTCATCTACCGTTTTTAAAACACTTTCTTCCAGCTCTTTCAACATTTTTTTATGCACTGATTTAGGCATTTTGTATGTTACAGAGCCGTCACTATTTTTAATGACTTCTTTAACCCCTTCTTCTTTTGCTTCAGTAATCGCTGTGTCGATGTCCTGACCTTCCAAAAACGAAGCTGGTATTGTAACTTCAACGTTTAAAAGTCCTTTATCGACTTTTAATGATGTTTCCTCTGTTGTTTTATCAGCATTATCGGTTTTCTTACCACTATCGCTTTCTTTATCCTGGCTACATGCTACTAGCAAAATAACTAGTAGCAATGTTAGTGGTACTAAAAGTAATTTTTTCATTGTTCAAACTCCCTCCTCCATAAATATACATAAACGTATGGGAATTTACTATATCAATTTTTATCTTTTCCTCTTTCCTTTGCTTTTTCATGCCTTGGTAGAGTTACATCGTAATGATTTTCTGCCCATATGTTAAGACACACTTTATGAGTATTTTAATTGCAGAAGATGTTGCTGTTACACAGTTGCCAAAATAATAATTCTTTCAATCTTTACACAAATTTGGGGTACAAGTTATTCTTGTACCCCTTAAAAATCAATATATAAGCATTTGTAGCACTATCTAAATATATTATGTTCATAAAGGTAATCATACGAAAGATCGACGAACAAATACTCATGCTCGTTAATAGCAATCGAAAATGTTCTTGTAATTTCCCCTGTCTCGATATCTCGATAAAGCTCTGAAATTTCTCCGCTTTGATCGTTGCGCATTTTAATGATTGTTTGTAGAAAGTATGGACGCCAACTCCAGTTTTTATTGATCGCTCTTGGCTGCAATTCCCACTGACCATCTATTCGCATTACGTTTGGCGATAGTTGGAAACCATCTTCATTACAAATATATACTCGGAACGAATAACTATCCAACAGCTGCGCTAGATGCTCTAAATGTGTGATGTTGTCACTAGAAGGTTTAACACGTTGGACGATCGCTTCTAGCTCTTCCCTCAACTTTTTCAACTCAAAATATTGCGCCTCCAGAACTTTCTTTTCAGAGGTAATAAATTGCTGGCACTCCTCTTTAAAACGTTCTTTTAAAATATCCTTCTCTACGAATGTCAATGCAGAATTTGCCAAGTATCTGCCCTGATAAAATCGGCCCCCATTCTTCCAGGCAAATTGTAATTGATAAACAGTTTCGATTCCTTCAAATAAAAGATTTGCGCCAATTTTATAAGCCAGGCTACCTATTGCTGATATCATATCTGTTTGTGCAGACCAAGAATCATAATTTAAGTCCCGTATATTGACCTTTAAGATTTGTGGTGATAATAGAGCAATGTGCTCTAAATGACTCTCCGCTCCTACTTCCTGAATCGCAATTTTGACACCGAAAGTTGTAAAGTAACGTACTGCATGGTGCAACTTATGAATGTCACCTAAAAAACGATGCTCAGAAACAACTAATACAATACGATGTAAATCTTCTTCGCTAATATATTGTTGAATAATATTAAAATGACTTTCACCGAAATCCTGCATCAGTAAGTTCGGGTTACTTGGAATATAAATATCAATATCCTGTCCGATTTCTTCTACTTTGGCTAATGCAGCGTGTAAAATTTTATGTTCCATATCGATACGATATTCTTCTGGAATATCTTCGTTATTCACAAAGTCTTTTAAATTAATTTGTTGACCCTCAATTTGTAACTGTCCGGAAATTTCGTAGGCAATCACCGTATGCGCATCCGCGCTAAATATCGGTTGAAAATACCCATGTATTTGATCTAAATTTGTTAACACTTCAATTGCATCCATTGTCGAAACCTCCATACATGATGTTATCCAAGAATAACATTACATTCACAGCTCATTTCATGAAAAAAAAGCTCTCTGACTGTATAATAATTTGTTTAAAGTAAATTGGCAACTTCACATGGCGTCATTTTATGGAATAAATTGTTTCGGAATTTAACTAACTCCACCAAAATGATGTATTCATCAAACGGATTAGCGTTTAATAATTTTTTCCACACGCCTTCTGCTCATCACTTCTTGCAATAAAGGTCATAAAAAGTACCATAACTAAGACGAAAAAACATTTCTTTTTCATAACACATTCGTACACTAAAACATGTGCTTAGGTTTAAGTGCATGTTTCTGACAATTCATCATTCATAACGACTTTCCCATAAAATAGGTTCTTACGTACATATATTTTTTTTAGCGTCACTCTAACACATGAATTCGCTTTTTTCATGTAGTACAGTACAAAAATCCCCTCAGAATTTCTTTCTATTATAACTTATGCAACAATCGGAAGTGGAAGCCGTGATAACTAGAGGTTTTCATCCTATTTCCTATCATTATTCAGCCGTTCACCCATTTATTTTTTGTGCTGATGCATTCCCTATTAGTTAGATCAATTATGCCTTGGCATAATTGCATGAAAGAAGTTAAAAAGCAGTATTCCAACGTATGGATTATACCCTACAGGAATACTGCTCATCACTATTCTGACATAAAGAAATACCAAATAATCGCAATCGTAATTAATGCTAGAATGACTGCAAATGTTACACGTAGTGGTGAAATCGGGGCATCTCCACCTACTCGACCTGTCTGTCCATTCACCATAAATCGATAAACCTTTTCTTTGTAGCGGAATGAAGAAAGCCAAATTGGTAACATTAGATATTTATATGTAATATCATCATGTGTTGTTGAGAAATGTAAACCGGATACTACATCCGCATGATGTTCCCAACGTATTTTGGAAGTAATTTGTGCATCCAGATGATTTGAAATTTCTCGCTTCGCTTGACTCCATCCGTCCTGTAAACCAATACTGTAGCGCTCTGATAAAAAGCCTGATACATATTCTGGTTTATAGGCTTTATTGTTGAGTAAATTAAAGGGTTCTACTTTTCGCATCATATTGCGATCATAACGGGCTGTCGCACTGATTAAATGATCATCAATAAATTCCTGATAAAAACCGCTTGTGGAATACCAATCCGTTTCAGTTCGAGTATTGCCCTCTTTATCTGTAACTGTTCGATGTCTACCGTATCTTGCGGAATACCTTGAACTTGTTTTAGTATCAAAAGTCCAATATGGAAGATAAACGCCTTTAAATGAATCCGGCTTAGCACTATCTTTTGCTGCCCTCGGTGTAAACCATTTTCCCTTAATCCAACTTTGGAAGTTCTCTCCTGCTTGCTTATCTGTTATTTCAAACGCGCATACCCCATTCGGTGCTAGTGTATTTTTAGCACTAGCCTCCATAACCTGATTGGAACCACAATATGGGCAACTATCGGCTACCTGTAACGCATCGTAAATTGTTTCTGCCGCACAGGATTTACAAATAACTGTTTTTTTCTCAACACCCCAGTTAAAATTCCCACGTTCTTCAGCCTTTGCAAAATCCATTTCCTGGGCAACTTTTTCTTCTCGCTTCTCCGGGGCTGCAATTTCAGTCTCATAGCCACAATATGGACACGTTAGCTTTCCCGTTGCTGGGTTAAATTCAATAGATGCACTACATGATGGACACTCAGCGTCAAAATCAAGCTTTACTTGTTTTAAATTTTCAGCATCTTGCGTTGGCATCATTAGTCATCTCCTTACTTAACATCATTTTCATCAAAGACATCGCCACACTCCGGACAGAACTTTGGTGGGTTCGCAGGGTCTTCTGGCTGCCATCCACATTTATCGCAAACGTATTGTAATGCTCCAGAAGGTTTTTTAGCACCACATTCACTACAGAATTTACCTTTGTTGACAGTACCACATGTACAAGTCCATCCTTCTTCTGCAGGTTTTGAGGTCCCACAATTTGAACAGAATTTACCAGTGTTTTCGTTGCCACATGCACATTTCCATGCACCTGGGTTCGTCGCTGATTGTTGTTGCTGGGCTACCTGTTTATTTTGCTCATTCATTTGGTAAAGCTGTCCTGCATTAACACCGCCTGCTTGTGTAGCCATG
The DNA here is from genome assembly GCF_042267565.1 of Lysinibacillus sp. NPDC056232. NCBI lineage: Bacteria > Bacillati > Bacillota > Bacilli > Caryophanales > Bacillaceae > Lysinibacillus > Lysinibacillus sp. NPDC056232. The sequence continues at coordinate 15,339 of NZ_JBHJTF010000064.1, forward strand.
TTCATGCCCATAAATCCTGCCATTGCTCCACCATCATTTTTGGATGCTGCAATCATTGCTTCCGCCTGAGCACCCGTTAAATGAGCCGCAGCCATACCTGGATCACGCATTACTGCATTTCGTTGTAATTGTTTAATCATTGCTTCATCTTCTTCAGATGCTTTTAAAGAACTAATGCCAAAGGATACAACTGCTAAACCACGTGTTGCTAGCCATTTCTCTGATAACACTTTATTAAGGGCATCTGCTAGAGCAACAGTATGCGCCGGAATTTCGCTATAGCGAACCCCGCTTGCTGAAATATGTGCGAAAGCCGGCTGCAACGCAGTCATCAGCTCCGTTTTTAATTGGCTATCGATAGTATCTCTTGTAAATTCACGCTCTACGTTTCCGCAAACATTCGTATAGAATAATAATGGATCGACAATTTTATATGAATATTCCCCATGACAACGAATAGCAATATCAATATCTAAGCCGATATTACGGTCGATAACGCGGAAAGGAACTGGTGCTGGTGTCCCATATTTATTGCCTACGATTTCTTTTTTATTAAAATAGTACACACGCTGATCCTTTGCAGGTTCTCCTCCAAATGTGAAGCGTTTACCAATCTGCTTGAATGTTTCCATAATGCCTTCAGACAAATCATTGCCATACATAATCGAAGGCTCTGTTGATGTATCATAAACATACTCCCCAGACTCCGCAGAGAACTCTACTACTTTCCCTTGCTCGACAATCATCATACATTGTCCTTCATTTATAGCAATAATAGAGCCATTACTAATAATATTGTCATTACCTTTATTGGACCCTCGTTTAGAAGTACGTTTAACACCCTTTGCCACAAGAATATCTGCTGACAGTGATTCACAATAGAAATATTCACGCCATTGATCTTCTAAAACACCTGCTAATGCGCCAATCCCTGCTTTTAATAAACCCATATTTATTCCCACCTTCAACTATATACTTAAGACTTATTTTATCACTTAAAATAATCTAATCATTATGTAGTACGCATAAAAAGAACAATTTGTTTCATATTTTTTCAACTTCTTTAAAAAAAGAGGCAGCTCCATAGGAACTACCTCTCTCGTTTTAAGTACTAATAACTGCTACTATCACTTTTTCAGTGGATCTTAGCGTTTCTTAAGAAAATGCGGAAATAGCCACAAGCACCCAGGCAATGATAAATAACATACCACCGATTGGGGTAATCGCCCCAAGCTTTTTCACACCTGTAACAGCTAATACATATAAACTGCCAGAGAAAAACACAATACCAGCTAACATTAAATAGCCTGCCCAAGAAAGCATGCTAGAAGCTCCTAAAAGGGCATCACTCGATAAAATACCAAGCCCTAGTAAACCTAATGCATGGTACATATGATATTGCACCGCAGTTTCCCAAATGGCTGCGTAGTGCGGTGACGCAAATTTATCTTTTAGCGCATGTGCTCCAAAAGCGCCTAGTACGACACCAAGACAAGCCATAATTGCACCTATCGCTAATAATAGTTCCATATATGTTTCTCCTATTTCGTCTCACATGCAATTTCTTTGTATTTCGCATCCCATGCCGGATCAATTTTACTTAAGGATACCGGACGTAACGTATCTTTTTGCGCAAGAATATGTACGGACTGAGCAGTCGCTGCAATCGTGCCATCTTCATGTAAAATTTCATAGCCATATGTTGTACGTAGACGATCGTGCTTTTCCACCCATGTACGTACCGTTGCCACTTGGCCATAATGCATAGCTGCCTTATAAGAAATGGATAAATCCATCACTGGTGATACATAACCATCTTTTTCTAACTCCGCATACTCAAATCCTGCATCATTGACTAACTGAGAACGGCCTATCTCCATCCAAATGATGTAGTTCGCATGATACACCACGCCCATTTGGTCGGTCTCAGCATATCGAATTTCAATTTGTTTCTCACTTACAAACATTTTCTTCACCTCGTTCTACATTATAGCGTAAAAATATTGATTTGGCGGGGTTTTTGTTTTTTTGATTTTTGTGAGGTGAAAATTAATGGCTCGAACAAGTGTGATGATTACTAAAAACAAATTTATTATATGTTTATTTATATTCCATATAAACTCGTATAAAATCTTTTAATTGGAGTACTTTCTGGGGTACTGGTTATTTTAAACATAAAATATAAAAGCATTGAGCAGGTGCAATATTATTAATACCTAATCAAAAAATCACTCATTATTTTCAGATGAGTGATTTTTTATTAATATCTATACTTAGTTTACACTTACAATACTTGCCATTATTGATACGATTTAATAGAACATATACATATAAAGGAGATTACTTACAAATGAAGAAAAAACTAATTTTTAGCGCAGCACTTGTACTGGTGCACCATGCCCCTTAGCGTTTCTGTTGCCTACTGGAGCACCTCGTGTTCGTTTAGTAACGTTACCTTTCAAATGGTCATCCCACTTATCTTGGTTCTTCCATTTTCCGATTTACGAATCGGATAATTCTAATTGTTCAGCACTATCCTTTAAAAGCATTTGCCCTTTGCTTTCAAGCCACATTTGAAACGCTTCATCACGTTTCGGATTCCTTGATCTAGCCAAATCTCATACACCACCACCTCCATCATTTGTTTTGTAATCACCCCATTATGCTAGTTGCTTAGAAAACAAAAAAGCTACACCTAGTATTAGGTATAGCTTAATTGATTATCGAGTTAAGAAGTCGCCATTACGATTCATTTGTGTACCATAGAAAGTTACATTACCACGACCATCTACATCTACAGCTTCCTTCTTTATAGTCATACCTACTAAAGTTACATACTCAGAAGTTAACATTAATTTTACATGTTCTATATCTACTTGAGTAGTATTAGAAACAGCACTTTGACCTTTATTATCAACTATAGTAACAGTTACAAAGTTCTGCATCAGTCCCACCTCCATTTCCTTTCTATAATAATCTAAGTTATGTAAATTATGTAATAATATTTTGACATAATTATTTCACTCTCAAAAGGCAAGTACCAACAAATCGAATGGAAGGAAACTCTGTTCGATGCTCACTTTTGAGAGAAAAATAAAAACACCTTAATACTATCAGGGTGTTAGTAGATCAATTATTTCTTCATAATTAAAGCAATCACATTATGACCATCAAAAGATATTTTTATATCAACGATGGCTTTATGATTCAATAAGAAATTATTAATCGAGAGTTTTGACATTAGAATCTCTTAAAACTTCCACTTTCATCACTTACACCTCCAACCCAATCATAAACCAGAAGGTGAAAACTTTTCGCTCTCAAAACCACAGCAAACTTTGCCATCTTATCACAAAGCATTTTGGCTGTTTGATGCTGTTTTCAAAGCAAGAGAAAAAGCCTTCATCCTAAGATGAAAGCTTAAATTCATAAAATTGTTCTTTAATAGAACTCACTACCCATTGATTATTTCTTTTTATAAGTAAAACATCTTGTCCCAAAAATCCATTCTTTCCAGGTACCCCTTGACTGATAGTGATTTTCATATTCGTTTCATTTGGATAAGAATAACCACCTCTTTGTTTGGACATATCCGTAAAGCGTAAGTTCCCAATAATAATTAAATTAATCATTTCATCAGTGAAGTATGGCTTTAAATATTGTCTTTTTTGAGCGACACTCGCTACATTGTTTACTTTCTTAATGGCTTCACCTAGCAGCTCCTCCTCATAAGGATGAATAAGATTTATAACATTTTTCACTTCTTTAATTATTGAATATTGACATTTAAATTCCATCTTACATTCAGTTCCAAATGAAATTTCTCCTATTTTCCCATCATAAGGTACAGCTTTTTCTAGTGGCCTCCGATACCCTTTTGTAACTGTATAAGAAACAACATGATCATAATTACCGACTGTTAAAACCCCTAGTTTATTTAGCTCATTCCTTAATTGTTCAATGTATTCTTCTGGCAATAAGACTTCAATCTTTACAAATTCTATATCCATTTGACATCTCTATAATTTTTGCATTCTTCTAAATTATACATAACTATTCCGAACAAACCCTTAAAAATCGAAAACTAATACCTCCAGCTATTTTGTAGTGTTTTCTCTTTTAACATAGTTTTGCTCTCCTATGTCTCCTATATGATATAATTACATATCTGACTAGTCTAAATAGAAGGTCATAAACCAATTCGAGCTGTAGCGACTGCAAACGCTGCGGCTTTTTCTTTTACTCATAATGAAACTTTTATAACTCTCTTTCGTAAATACATAAATAACCAATTCAATGGAGGTGCCTAAATGAAAGATATTTTTAAAGGAATTCTAGCAGTACTCTTAGCCTTAGCTTTATGGGATGGAATTAAATACATATGGAATCTTTTAGTTTAAACACCGAGAAAACAGCCAATCTTTGGTTGTTTTTCTATTTGAACAAATGTTTACAAGCTTCTGCTGAACAATTTTCACTCTCAAAACCACAACAAACTTTGCCCCCACATCACATATAATTACGGCTATGTGATCCAGTTCTCAAAGCAAAACAAAAAGCCACACCTTGTTAGGCGCGACCTTCATTTCTCTTAATGACCTGTTTAGTTTTCCAATGTACTACAAAGCTTATAATCGACACTACGACAGCTACTACATATAATGTTGTTGTTAAATAATGAACTTGTTCAATTCCTTCTCTTAGGACAATCTTTATAAAAAAGAAAGTTGAGACTAACATAGCTATTACTGTAACCATATTAGAATATTTTGCTTTGTTTTTCACACTCATCTATTTCACCGCGCTCTACACTAATCATAATGCGCATGGAATTATATGTAACTACTGAAAATATGAAACGTAATGAAAAACCACTACTCATAATGAGTGTGCCTTTGAAAATCCTGATTATAATTCTTCTAAATAGATTGTCACTAAGATACTTCTTGGACTGTAAGTAAAAGCTCTTTCACTCACGGCCCTGTAATTATCATCAATATTAACTACATCACCAACGTTCGGAATCAAAGCTGATAAAGAATCGTTGATGTCATACGTCATAATTACATCTCCGTTTTGTTCACAAAAATTTATATTAATCTGTTCTAAATTACTACGCACCTTTTACCGCCACCTTCTAGATTAATCATAGACTGGAAATAGATAATTGTGTAATAGAATTTTGATACATAATAAAAAGCCACGACTCATTAAGAGTGTGACTTAATACTGGATATTGCTCTACAGTTATAGCGATTGTTCTTAAATTATCTTTAAACGCTTCGGCACTTACGCCTGTATGTTCAGTAAATTAAACAAATGTTTTTATCCTATTTTTCTATGAAATTTTCAAGTTCTTGTTCGTTCATCACTAACACCATATTTCTTCTTATTGTTCAGTAATATTTTCTTAAAATAGGAAATGTATAAAATCAAACATTCATCATTGCACACACTTTTACTAAAAAATATAGTCTTATATAAATAAGGCTTTTTATTTAAACTTATATTTTAATAGTAAATAACTGCATTTGAAAGGCGTGCAGATTGGCTGATGCATATATTTTCTCATCATTTTTATTAACTTAATAAAGTAACGAACTACATTTTAATGGAATACGGTCAACCACTTCATGCCTTTGACACTTCAGTA
>NZ_JBHJTF010000065.1:0-19891 GCF_042267565.1 Lysinibacillus sp. NPDC056232
CCAGCTCCGCTTTGGTCACAAGGCTTTAGGAGTTAAAAGCAATTAACGTGGAGTTCGCACCAATCGCTTGATACGAAGGGTATTCTGTTATAAATTTATGCTTCTATACAGGTTTGTATAGTTTTGTCTAAATTTGTTGTAACAGTTTAGTTACCCAAAATACTAGATTTCCAGGCGAAATGGCAACGAGTAAACCATTACGATAAGAAGTAAAAAATGATTTTGTCACTTTCTCTCCTGCAAGCGTAATATCATGATCAGCATTTTTGATAGAATCTAGTCCTAAAAGGAATAAAAATCCAGCCCCTATAATCCACATAGGGATTTGAATGATCGGCATTGCTAAAATGGAAGCTAGTCCCATATACAACGCAAAAACCAATACAATATCAATTGTCATACCACCAAGTCCAACAGCCCAACCATGCATAAACCCATTTTTTAGTCCTTGCTTTGTCATTTCTACTGTAATAGCTCCAACAGGCATAGCAATCGCAAGTCCAACCAATACATACGCTACATATAAACTCAAATAAACACTTCTTTCAAATAAAGTAAGTTTCATACGTCCGTTTATAATTGCATTATAGCATAAAAATACAGAAAATGTTATTTTTACTAATAAATATTCATCTTTCATATGCTTATACTTTGATTAATTTATTTGTATGATATTATTGGGAAACCTATTCTTATTTCTATTCAATTCGCCTTGGCGTAATTGTGCCCAGGCCGATGTCGGTCATTTCGGTAATGTCACAGGACAGGGCGTTTTTACCGATGCAGGTCAGTTAGCCGTTTTGAATGTTGACTTTCTTTACAGTTAACAGAGCAATTACCATCAATATTGCACAGCAAGCAAATAAACTAAGTAAAAACATCCCACCTCCCGAATAACCCCAATATTCTACAAGTGAACCGAAAATAGGTGGAATTAAAAATACACCAATGGATGCAACCATTATACTAAATCCACTTGCAAAACCACTCATAGATTTTTCCACACTTTCAACGGCTAGCGTCATCCATATACCATTAAAGCCAGCAAGAGAAAAACCTACAATAGCTATACATATAACTATTAAACTAGAGGAATGTATAAAGTACATAAGGGTTATCCCAATTGTGCTCAGCATTGTAATGATTAACAATACGACCCATCGATTTCTATTAAAAAATTTATCACTAATAATACCCCACAGCACTCGCCCGCATGCCCCACTTATTTCAGAGATAGCCAAGCATATTCCAGCACTATAAATTGACCAGTCCTTTATTTCATACAAAAATAATATAATGTACGTGTTAAATGTAATTTGAACACCCATTAATATGAATGCAGAGCTATTCGTAAAAAAGAGCCATTTTGAGTGAAAGAAAATGCGTAACTGCTGACGTAAAGGCATCTTAGTAGCCATCTCAGTTTGTGAATCTTCTTTTGTCTTTAATACAAAAGGTATGATGCAGCTAAACAATAATAATAATACTGCTGCAACCGACAATGTGTAGCGCCAACCGATGTACGCTACCAACGGAATCAACACAACACTCGAGCCTGCTGACCCTAGTGTGATAGACATCTGTTTTACACCCATTAGTAATGAAACTTTATTTACCGGAAGTGTATTCACAAGAAAACGATTTGTGACAGGATGCATTCCTCCATAACCCATCCCTGCTAGTACAACAAATAGTAAGGCCAACGAATAATTGTCTATCCAAGCAAAACTTAAAAAGCCTGTTCCAACAACAGTCATCAAGCAAACCATCATTTTACGGGTACTTAATCGATCTGCTAAATACCCAATTATCAAAGTTGCTATAAATTGACCAATAAAAAGGGCAGTTGGAAGGAATCCTAACTGCCCTTTATTCAGTGATAAGTCAGCACTAATATAGAACATTAAAGGGCTAATGCTTCTCCCAACAAAGGCAGTTAAAAATTGAGCAATGATGATCCACATTGCGATAAATTTCATCTGTTGCATAATTTATCAAAACCACCTTTTACTCTTAATGAGCACATTCGCAAAGATTTATTTCTACCTAATAAAGTAATAGAACTTTTCAGATTTGTTTTTTAGCTAAATTTAACCACCACTTTTGCCATTACCTTGTAAAAATTAATATACCTAAATACTTTTAACTAAATACTCCCTACATCCCCAACCATTTTGGTACGAATAATACAAGGTCCGGAATATATGTCAGGAATAATAGTACGACAAATGAAATAACTATAAATGGAAAAACATTCTTTACTAGCGTTTCGAATTTCACATCCGCCATCGATGATACTATGAAAAGTCCTGTACCTACTGGCGGTGTTAATAAGCCCAACGTTAAGTTAATACAAATGATGACTCCAAAATGCACCGGGTCAATATTAAATGCTATTACGAGTGGCATCATTACAGGTACTAGAATTATTAATGCTGCAATTCCATCTAGTAGCATGCCGACTATTAACAATGCTAAATTCACTAATAATAAGAATACCCATGGACTTTCTGTAATACTTAACATACTTTCTACTAACAATTGTGGAATCCGTTCAAATGCAATCATCCATCCAAAAATATTTGCCATAATAATTAAGTACGTTACCGTTGCAGTATTTGTCACCGTATTGATCAGCATTTTAGGGAGCTTTTTAATATCTAACTCTCTATAGAAAAATAAACCTACAATTACTGCTAGTAAACAAGCAATAGCAGCAGATTCTGTTGCTGTAAATACACCCGTTAAAATACCTACAACAATTGTAATTGGTATTAATAGTGCTGGAACTACTTGTAATGTATTGCTTCTAATAACTGTCCACGAAGCACGTTCACTTTTCGGGAAATTTTGTTTATAGCCCATATAAGAAATAACTAAAATAAAAACAAGTCCATAAATAATCCCTGGGACAATTCCAGCCATAAATAAAGCACCAACCGATGTACTTGATAACGTACCATAAATAATGAAAATCATACTTGGTGGAATAATAGGTGCGATAATAGAAGATGCTAGCGTTATAGACGCTGCGAATTCACGTTTATAACCCTCCTTTTCCATTTGCGGTACCATTACTTTACTCATCATCGCAGCTTGGGCATTAGCTGATCCTAAAATCGATGCTAAGAACATATTAGCAACAACTGTAACATAGGCCAATCCTCCTCTAAAATGCCCGATAAGTACACGAGCAAATTGAACAAGCCTCGTTGTAATTCCTCCCTCATTCATAATTTCCCCCATTAACATGAATAACGGAATCGCTAATAGTCCAAAATTTTCAAGACCTGAATACATACGTAATGGTGTGGAATCTAATAATGTCATCTGACCATTTAATATGAAATAAATAACTGTCGTAATACCAAGCACCATCGAGATCGGAATACCAATTATAAGTAAAAGAAAGAAAATTACGAGTACAATATATGTCATGTATTTTCTCCCTCTCTATTCATAATTGTGTCAATCAAATGTGAAATAAGATGAATTGCTGCAAAAATTAATCCAACAGATACTGCACTATATGGAATCCACATTGGCAATTGCAAAGAGCTAGATTTTTGTAGCAACATAGATGGGTGCATCATCCATTTATAAGAGTAATAGATTAATATAAATAAGAATGCAATCATGATGCAATCCTGAATAATCCTCAAAATTCTCTTATTACGCTCGGATACAGCATCGTATAAAAATGTAACAGAAGCCTGGGTGCCATATTTCAGGCCCCAGCTTCCTCCGATAAACGAAGTCCATATTAATAAGAAAATCGAAACTTCACCAGCCCAAGGGATGGGATCTTTTAAAAAATAACGAAAAATAACAGCAAATATCATTAAGACAGCTAGCGCAGCCATTAAAATGATCATCAGAAGTTCCTCGATTTTAGTAATGCCTTGACTAATTTTCGCCATTTAGCCATTCCCCCTAATTTACTTACGGAATTCTTTGATAAACTGTTTAATCAAATCTGATTTCGCACTGTACTCGGCATCGAAAGCTTCGATTTGCTCTTTAAATACATCTGCACCTAACTCATAAACAGTCATTCCTTGACTAGCAAGTTCCTTTTTGAATTCTTCTTCTTGTCCAGAGCGAGTTTCTACTGCATAAGCTATTGCTGCTTGTAAGGAATCGTTAATAATTTTTTGAGCCTCTTCAGATAATCCATCAAACATCCTCTCATTTGTTACGACAATTGATGGCCATACCATGTGGTTTGTAACAGCTACATACTTGGCTACTTCAGAGTATTTATTTGTGATTGTCGCATCTAAGTCCATATCCATTCCGTCAATAACGCCTGTTTGTAAAGCTGAATATACTTCTGGTAATGGTAAACCTTCGGGCGCAGCTCCCGCTTCTTTATAGAACATTTGAAGCGGCGGACTTGGTGTTACACGCATTTTTAAACCTTCTAAATCAGAAGCTTTTTTAACCTCTTTTGATTTGAATACCATCGTACGTTGACCAGCGAATAAGTAATCTAACCCTTTTAAGCCCGTTCCTTCTATTTTCCCTAAAATTTCACGTGCAATATCCGTATGACTTGCATCAGATGCTTCTTGTAAATTTTTAAAAGTGTACGGTGCGAACCAAGCGGAAATCTCAGGTGTGCGTGCACTTAAATACGCGGCTGTAATAAAAGCAAAGTCTATTGAGCCTGCTTCTACTTGTTGTACCATATCTGCTTCAGTACCTAATTGACTCGCAGGGTAAATTTCAAGTTCCATCTTGCCATCTGAACGTCCCTTTAATTCTTCATTAAATTTTTCAGCTGCTTTATGCCACATATGATCTGTTGATGTAATATGTGCAAGCTTAAATTTCATCTCCGGAATATCTCTACCCGAACTATTTGTTGATTCAGCTGATTTGTTGTCTGTTTCCTTTGTTGCGTTCGAGTTACTACAAGCTGCCAATACAAATAAAAGTGCTAGTAAACAACTAACTAGCATAAACTTTAGCGGTTTTTTCATAATAAAATATCCCCTCTATTTTTGATTTATTATGTTGCATTGGTTATTGCTCCGCCTTCGTCTTTCCACCTGTTCCCCAATGAATGGGTGGTACTTCCATTAAAATAACGCGTACACTATCCTTTGGAACTTGTGCCGTTTGAACAATGGCAGCTGTTACTCCCTGAATAATTTCTTTCTTTTGCTCCACAGACCGTCCTTCTAACAACTGAATTTGAACAATTGGCATACTTAGTCCTCGCTACTTCACAACTAAAGTTAGTTTGCCGAGTGTCCCATAGTCTGCTTCTATTTCATCACCGGCTTTGACTGGAATTGCATCTGTTATGCCACCTGTTAAAACTAGTTGACCAGGTAAAATACCCCTACCTTCTTTTGCTAACATCGTTAATAATTCGATGACCGAATAAATTGGATGACCTAGCACCGCTGCTCCTGTACCATGTAATTTTTCTTCTCCGTTTTGTTTCAAAATAACTTCTGTAGAAGCCCAATCACATGCATATGGTGAAAACGCTTGCGCACTCAACCAAATTTTCGATGAAGAAGCATTATCTGCTATTACATCAGGTAATGTAAATGAAAAGTTCTTATAGCGACTATCAATTACTTCAAGTGCTAGAAATATATTTTCAATCGCATCCCAAACCTCTAAAGGTGTTAAATCCGCACCTTGTAGCTCTTTTTTAAAAACAAAGGCCACCTCTGCTTCAACACGTGGATGGATATATTCAGAAGCTGTAATCTCATTTGCCCTAAGATTCATTTGTGAAGTTAAACGCCCATAAATTGGAGAATTCACCCCCACTTGTTGCTGTTTAGCAATGCTCGTTAGGCCCATTTTCCAACCGATAAACCGATTGTCAGCTGTCATCGTTTTTTCCATACTAATTTTCTGAATTTCATATGCTTCTTCTACTGTAAGATTTGGTATGGATTCGGTAATCTTTTCAATTGCCTCTTTTGTTGCCTGTGCTTCCGCTACTCGCTCAGCATATTCAAATAAAGTCACTTTGCACTCCCCACTTTCTGTTGTGCGATTTTCTGTGCTACTTCAATGATTGTATCTTCTTGTCCACCTACAACATTTAATTTGCCTAACTCTACTAAAATATCTCTAGCATCGACGCCCACTTTTTCAGCGGCTATATTTGCGTGAAGTAAAAAGCTCGAATATACGCCAGCATAGCCCATTACTAAACTACCTGTCGTAATATCTTGAGGATGTGGCAAAATATTGGCACGAACATATTCAGCCAAATCGAGCATTTTGTATAAATCTATGCCTATTTCAATACCCATGCGATTTAATACAGCGACCAATACCTCGGTTTGTGTATTGCCTGCACCTGCACCTAAACAACAGATACTTCCATCGATACGCGTAGCACCTTCTTGAATCGCTACAAGTGTATTGGCAACAGCTAGGGACAAATTATTATGCGCATGAAAACCAATCTCAATGTTTAAATTAGCACGCAATAAACGAATACGATCCTGTACATCAGACGGTAGCATAGCTCCCGCTGAGTCCGTGACATACACAGCATCGGCTCCATATGATTCCATTAACAATGCCTGCTCTAATACTTTTTCAGGTGATGCAGAATGTGACATCATTAAAAAACCAAATGCCTCCATACCTAGTGCTTTCGCTGTTTCAATATGTTGCTTTGATACGTCCGCTTCTGTTACATGTGTTGCAACACGAACAACTCGAGCACCTGCCTCATAAGCCTCTTTCAATTGATGTATCGTGCCAATTCCAGGGATAAGTAAAACTGTTATTTTAGAATCCCCAGCCACTTCTACTGCCGCTCTAATTAACTGAATATCGTGCTCCTTAGAAAGGCCATATTGAAGTGACGAGCCTCCTAAACCATCTCCATGTGTGACTTCAATATACTGTACACCTGCATCACTTAATTGCTTCGTTACATATCGAACTTGCTCAGAAGAAAATTGATGGGCAACTACATGACTACCATCACGAAGTGCAACTTCTGTTAAATAGATCTTACTCATCGTACTTCCACCTCCCCCAAGTGCATTGTTTTTGCAATTTCTTCAGCCACTTTCAACCCAGCGGCCGTCATAATATCTAAATTTCCAGCGTAGATCGGTAAATAATCTCCCAACCCTTCTACTTCAATAAATACTGTAACTTTCTTTCCATCTACAATTGGATCTAGCTTCAAACGATAGCCTGGTACATATTCATTTACATTTGCGACCATATTTTTTATGGATTCTATAATTTCTTCAGCATTAGCTTCATCTTCAAGTAGACATAATACCGTATCACGCATGAGTAAAGGTGGCTCTGCTGGGTTTAAAATAATAATTGCCTTACCTTTTTTTGCTCCGCCAATCAGCTCGATTGCATTTGATGTTGTTTCAGTAAATTCATCGATATTAGCTCGTGTTCCTGGACCTGCACTTTTTGAAGCAATCGTTGCAACGATTTCAGCGTAAGCAACACTTTGTACACGGCTAATGGCATTGACGATTGGTATCGTCGCCTGGCCCCCACACGTAATCATGTTCACCACAGGTTTTTCAATATGCTCTGTCAAATTCACTGTTGGTACAACAAATGGACCTACAGCCGCTGGGGTCAAATCTATTAATCTTTTGTTTAAACCTTTTAAAGCTTCCACATGTGCAATATGTGCTTTTGCTGATGTTGCATCAAATAAAATATCAGCTAAATGTGGTTGTTCTAGAAATCCTTCAATACCATTGGAAATCGTCTGAAAGCCCGCCTCTTGTGCAAGTCTTAAACCATCTGATTCAGGATCAATACCAATAAGTACTGACATTTCTATGTACGGAGATCGTTGAATTTTCATCATTAAATCCGTACCAATATTACCTGATCCAATAATGCCCACTTTAATTTTTGTCATGGTAGCTTTGCCTCCCTTTACACAAACTCTAGCTCGACCGTACCTAATAGTTCACCAAAGTCTGCTGTAAACTTATCACCCTGTTCAGCATCCAATGCTGCCGATAAAGCACCTGATAATATAACTTCTCCTGCTTCAATACCAATGTTGAAATCTGCTAGACGGTTCACAAGCCATGCGACACAGCTTGCCGGATTACCTAAAACATCTTCTCCCTTACCTTCATTCATAAACTCTCCATTTTTATAAAGCTGCATTTCGATTGCTGGTAAGTCAACATTGAAGACCTCGCGTTTCACTTGACCTAGTACATATTTTGCAGAGGAAGCATTATCTGCGATTGTATCTAGCAATTTTATTTGCCAATTGGCAATGCGACTATCCACGATTTCAAGACTAGCTACAATATAATCTGTTGCTTCTAGTACCTCCTCAACAGTCACATTAGGTCCTTTTAAAGGAGACTTGAGTACAAACGCAATTTCACCTTCTACTTTGGGCTTTAAATATCCAGTTCGTTCGGTTTTTCCTTCTGTAATTTCCATATTCGATAAAAGATGCCCATAATCCGGTTCATCAACGTTTAATAGATGTTGCATTGCTAATGATGTCAAACCAATTTTTTTACCTGTAATTTTATGGCCGTTCAGTAACTTCTCATTAATGATTTCAAGTTGAATGGAGTAAGCATCTTTCAATGAAATATCTTTAATTGATTGAGTAATTGGCGCAATTCCAATGCGTGTTCTTTCTGCTTCTAGTAATTTGTTAGACCATTCAATTAGATTCACTACCATGCTATCACCCCATGTTATAATTTAATTGTTACGTTTGAGACCTCGCAGTAGAATTCAAAGCTATGTGCGCCACCTTCACGTCCGATTCCGCTGTGCTTCATACCACCAAATGGTGTCCGAAGATCTCTTAAATACCATGTATTTACCCAAACGATTCCTGACTCAATTTGACCTGCAACACGATGTGCACGTCTTAAATCATTTGTCCAAATAGTTGCACCTAAGCCGTAATTTGTATCATTTGCACGTGCAATCACTTCGTCTTCTGTATCAAAAGGCAATACTGTCACAACCGGGCCAAAGATTTCTTCACGTACACAACGATCTTGATCCGTTAAACCTGTAATAATTGTCGGCTCAATATAATAGCCTTTATCTATATTAGCTGGGCGACCACCGCCTGTAAGAATATTGCCACCCTCTTCTCTCGCAGTTTGAATGTAACCCATTACTTTTTCATAATGGGCTTTCCCAACAACAGAGCCGATATCTGTCGTTGCATCAAATGGATCCCCTATCTTTAATTCTTTTGTGTGCGCTACAAATTTCTCTACAAATTCTTCATAAATATCACGTTCTACATATATACGAGAACCACAGAGACACACTTGCCCTTGGTTCATAAAGCTCGATTTTAGCGTTGTCGCAAGAACTTCATCTAGGTCCGAATCTTTAAAAATAATATTAGGATTTTTGCCGCCTAATTCAAATGAGACTTTTTTCAATGTAGGAGCGGCAGCCTTCATAATAGTGGTACCTGTTTTGGTTTCCCCCGTAAATGTAATAGCATCTACATCAGGGTGTTCCGATAGAAATGCACCTGCTGAATTCCCACCAAAACCGTGAACTAAATTTATAACACCGTCTGGTACCCCCGCTTCTTGACACAATTCAACCAAGCGAGTAGCTGTCATTGGTGTAAGCTCCGCCGGTTTCATGACAGCAGTACTACCTGCCGCTAAACAAGGGGCTAATTTCCAAGTTAAAAGTAGTAACGGTAAATTCCAAGGATTAATCATGGCCACAACACCTACTGGTCGTGTCACTGAATAATGGAGTGCCATATTGTCTTGGTTGTAAGATTCATTCCCAAGTGAAGTAACATAATCCGCAAAGAAGTGGAAATTATGTGCCGCACGTTTAATATCCATTTCTAAAGCTAAATGATACGGCTTGCCTGTATCGGTTGCCTCTAAAGCAGCTAGTTCTTCAACATTTTCTAATATGAGGTCGCCAATACGTCGTAAAAGTTGAGAACGCTCTTTGACAGTGAATTTTCCCCATGTTCCTTTCAAAGCAGCTTTTGCAGACTGTACTGCTGCATCAACCTCTTCTCTAGTCGCTTCTGCTACCCATCCAATGACTTCTTCTGTCGCAGGATTTATATTTTCAAATACTTTTCCATCTGTAGTGTCAATGAATTCACCGTTTATGAAATTACGACAATTGATACTTTTCGTTTTAATTGTTGCATGTTGCATCTTTTCTCACTCCCTCAATTATGAAGCGACTTTAAGAAAAAGAGTCACTTACCTTATTTCTAGAAGTCGCTTTTTGATTATTCAGAAAACTCTACAACCATTTCTATTTCAATTGCTGTATTATTAGGAAGTTGGGCCATTCCAACTGCCGAACGAGCATGCTTACCTCGTTCTCCAAAAACATCCACTAGTAAATCTGATGCACCATTCATAACTTTTGGTTGTTGTGTAAAATCAGGTGTAGAATTGACCATCCCTAAAATTTTTACAATACGCTTCACTTTTGATAAATCACCTAATTCAGTTTTCAATACAGATAACAGGTTAATCATCGATTGGCGACAAGCTGCATAGCCATCCTCTACTGTTAAATCTTCGCCTAATTTGCCATGATACTGATCGACACCTTGTCCCGATGTAAAAATTAAATTGCCTGTTCGCACACAACTAACATAATTTCCAACTGCTTCTCTAGGCTTAGCAAGCTCTATTCCAAGTTCTTGTAATCGTTCTTCAGGCGTTTTCACTTGATTTACCATTTAGAACCTTGCTCCTTTCTACATTTAAAAATGTCATAGCATTTTCGCCTAAAATTGCTTTACGTACTTCTTCTGATAAGTCCAAGGTCTCATCTATAATTTTCCCAGGGTTAATTTCTCTCAGTAAAAATGGATAGTCAGATCCCATAATAATTTTCTCATGGCCAAAACGTTCAATTAAATAATGTAGATTTTGTGATTCATATACTAATGAATCAAAGTAAAAGTTTTTCGTATAGTGGCTTGGAGGATATTTTGTACGTCTAAGATTTGGCCAAACATCCCAACCTTGATCTAGACGTGGAAGAATGTAAGGGAATGATCCGCCACCATGTGCAAAACAAACCTTTAAATTCGGACACTTTTCCATTACGCCACTCCACACTAAGCTTGCTGCCGCTAAAGCTGTCTCACTTGGCATGCCGATTGTATATAAAAAATTATGTCTTGGTGTTCTATCTTGAGCTAAGGTTTCCCAAGGGTGAATAAATAGTGGCATTTCATATTGTTCTGCCACTTCAAAAAATGGCAGTAAATACTCGCTGTCTAAATTTTCTCCATTTATATTAGTGCCGATTTCAATTCCAGCTAGACCCATTTCCTTGCACCGTATTAACTCAACAATTGCTGCTTTTGCATCTTGCAACGGTACAGTTCCTAGGCCGATGAATCGATCTGGATGTTCTTTAACAACCTCTGCAATAAAATCATTTTGGAATTGTGCAAGCTCTACTGCTTGTTCAATAGGTGCCCAATAAGAAAATGTTACAGGTACAGGTGAAATAACCTGCATATCCACACCCTCATTATCCATATCCTCAATGCGTTTTTTCGCATCCCAGACTTGATCGGTCACTTCCCTAAACACTTCACCACTTACCATAATATCCGCTCCACAAGAACATTTTTGCTCTAGGACGGGCCACTTTTCATTTTCATACTTAATAGCAAAATTCGGTAAATATTTTGGATAAATATGTGTATGGAAATCTATTCGCATTGCCATTCACTCACCGTCTCAGGCATTAGATGTCCACAATTATCACATTGGCGTAATTCTTTAGAAGAGTTGAAGTGATCAATACCTTCTGCAATTTGTTTACCAATGTTTGTTACTTGAATGCGTACACGATGCAATTCATGGTCACATTCACTGCATAGCCATACTAAATCTTCTAACTCGCCCTCTTTGCGCTTTCTCTCCACGACAATTCCATATGTGTCTGCTATACGGTGCGGTGAATGAGGAACGCTTGCCGGTAGCATGAACATTTCGCCTTCCTTCACTTCAATTACTTCACGTTTACCTTCATCATTCATAACCTCTACAAAACAAGAACCCTTAATTTGATAGAATAGTTCATCTGATGGGTCAACATGGAATTCACGACGAGCATTTGGACCGCCAATTAACATAATTAAAAACTCAGAGTCTTCCCATAGTACTTTATTATTCACTGGCGGTTTTAGTAAATTCTTGTTCTCCTCAATGATTTTTAAAAGGTTTAGAGAACGTGCTTGTAATTTGCTTACTTGCGTTGAATTTGACATATTTGAATTCCTCCTGTTTTTTAGATTTAATAATTAATTGTCATATAGCCTATTTGTCTCGAAATCATTTCTGCAGAACGGATTACTTCACGAACAATCGCATGTTTTTCCTTACCGTTCATATAACTTTTTTCACCTACTAAGTTAAGAGCCGCCACAACCTGTCCATTATAGGTTTTGATAGGTGCTGCAATTCCATAAGTATTCGATTCATTTTCTACATCGCTTATCGCATAGCCGTTTTTATATACCACTTCAAGCTCCTTTTTCAAGTCATCCACAGAAGTGATGGTATTGATCGTTTGTTTAAACATTCCTTTTTCCATCATCGGTATCATAAATGCCGGATTATGCGTTAATAATACTTTTCCGATGCTTGTTGAATAAGCAGGATAACGAGTCATCCCGACAAACGTTGGTACTACATCCACATGTGGAGACATGGCCTTGTATACAAATCGAACTTCCCCATTATCAAACATTCCAATATGAGAAGTACCTTTAAAACGCGCAACCAAATTACTTATAATGGGTCCTGCTTCAAAATTAATATCTTGGGAATACATAACTTTGTTACTCCACTCAAGAATTTTCCAGCCCAGTCGGTAACGCTTATCACTGCCTTGCAAGAGAATACTTTCTTTACACATTGTTTTTAAGAAATGATGGACTGAACTCGGAGGTAAATTTAACTTATCTGCAATTTCTTTATTACTCAAAGATGGTTCGCCATCCGAAAATAAATCGATAATGCGTGTGATTTTTTTTACTGATGAAATCAAATCCTTCACCTCCAAGTTCAATTTAAATTATTTGTTTCTCTCTTACTTCATCTTTCTTGGCAAGAATTGAATCAACTAAATCAAAAGAGTACTGTTTCTTAAATTTATTGTAGTAAATAGCACGTTTCCGAACAGGATCCCCTGTATAATAGCGCTCATATTGAAGTGCTCTCATACCAAACCCTTCACCACATAGATCCCAAGCTAGCTTAAAGATTTTCATTCTTAGTTCCGCATCTACACCTTCTCGTCCACCATAATGACGATCGATGCTTGAACGGAGTTCTGGATTTAGGAAATCCGCTTCAGTTGGCATCATTAGTAAACCGCCTGCACCAATTGTTTGCATTACTTCAATTGCTCTCGGATACATTTCTGGCATCATGCCGCGAATTGTTTCTAAGGCATCTGGGTTTAATCGAGCTTCACCGTGCTCTGTTATTGTAAATTCATGCTCTGCTGTTCGAAGCAATGCACGGATGACTTCTACAGATTGCACTAATTCACCGAGGTCGCGTTGCACATTTAAAAACTGATCTACACCAATCGAATCAGCAACCTTGCAAGCCACCTCTACAGCAAATGCAAGTTTGATGTATCCTCTAACACCTGACTGATGTGCAGGCTGTTCTGCAATACCTGTCATTGGATATAGCAAGTTCGCAGCTTCAACGTTGTTGTATAAAAACACACGATCCCATGGTACTAATACATCTTCAAAAATGAGCAGAGCATCCATTTCCTCATAGCGAGAAGCTAGCGGATGATCGAATGTTGAACGTGTACCATCTTGAACTGGTTCACGACAAATAATTTTTAATCCTTTCACATCAATTGGTACAGCAAAAGCTAATGCATAACGCTCATCTCCTGGTGCAAATCCTGGGAATGAATAGACAATCACTTCATCCGTAAGTGCTGCTAATGTTGCTAGCATTTTTGCTCCGCGGACGACTAACCCCTCTGGACGTTCTTCTACTGCACCTAAGTGTGTAAACATATCTGACTGCTGATGCGATGTTTTACTTCGATCATTTTGCGGATTCACAATTGCATGAGTTAAGAACACATCATTATCACGTATATGACGATAATAAGCTTCAATATTTTTAGCCCAATCTTGATTGTATTTCGCTAAGAACCAAGAATTTTGTGCTAATGAAGTCACCACTGTATTTAAAAAATCTGGTGTTCTGCCCATCAAGCCATATGTTTGTCGAGCTACAACTTCAAAAGCTTTACTACGTTTCATGATGTCTTCATAAGATTTAGCAAATAGGAATGAAGTTGCTACACGCTCACCTGTTTCTTCACAAACATGCGTTAAATCTTCTTGGTATTTTGGATCATGTTGTAAATCATATAACTTTGCAATTTCTTGGATTGGTTGATAAAAATAGGGTTCATCGTAAACACTCTCTATTAAACTGCCATTTAGCCATACTTCCGGTTTTCTTGACTTTAATGCATCTATATATTGTTGTCCTGTTCTGATTCCCATAACTGAAAATCCTCCTCTCCGAAATATTTATTGTTGTATTAGCTGTTTTGTCGAGCCCATCTTGCCTTCAAAGAATGTAAGCGCTTCCCTTTTGGTGCGTTCAAAATTTATTATTTCTCCTATAAATAACACATGATCTCCTGCATCTACTTCTTTCCATGGTTTACATTCGATAAAAGCAGAAACACCTTCAATTTTCGGAGCTATACCATCTTTAATCCATGTAATTTCAAGTCCTTCTTGCTTTCGTCCTGCAAATTGCCATGCTATAGACTCCTGTTGATCTGCTAAAATATTAATTGTAAAAGCTTTGTTTTTCATTTGAGATAAAGAATTTGCTTTTTTATCGATAGATACTAGTGCTAGAGCTGGCTCTAACGAAACGGAAGTAAATGAGTTCACCGTGATTCCATTAATACCCGCACCATCAAACCAAGTAACTACCGTCACACCTGTAGGAAATTTCCCAAATGTTTGTCTAAGTAATTTTGTATCCATTTACAGCACCTCCTTTTATTTATTATTAGAATCATAACAACTTCTCTTCTCTTTGAAATGCATTATATTTCAAATAATGAAATCGAACAAAATTACCTTCTGCTTTAAACTTATTTTTTCTGCAAAAATCAACTTTTTTCTATTTCTATAAAATGATGACCATCTACGATTTGATAATCCGCTGATTTATATGATATTTTTCTGCTTGAAATCTATTTATCTGAAACTTTATTATCATTTTTATTTTCGAGAAAATTCAGTCTATTATTTTCTGCGTTTATGAGCAAAAAAGGAAAAACTCCCTGAAGAGATGGCTCCATCCATTTAGTTTTTATTATTTAAAATAAGGGTGCGAAGTTGGTCGGTTTTTAATATGGACTCTTACTTGTCCCCAAAAACTGATCGACCTTTCTTCACTTTCTACAATAAAAAAAGTAGCACAAACCATTGTCTTAGTTTGTACTACTAATGTTAGTATGTTTTCTTTTAGAGCATTTGCTTTTTCCATTGCGCTAGCACGTCATTGGATTTCGCAATATCCACTTTTAATGACACCTGTTTACTTGAGCAACGTTTCTTAGCCTTTTCCCAAGCTTCTTCTAGAGCAGGTAAATAGCTTAAATTTTTTGTAGTTGCGACAAGCTGTAAAAAAGTATTTCCTTGAATGTAATACCAGCGAGGGTTCATGCCATCTAACTGAATAGCTTCTTCAATAAGACGTAGTGCCAAATACGGACTGCCTTCATTGCGGCTCAAAAACTGTGCGAATGCTCCCCAGTAAAGAGCTTTATTTGGCTGTAGTTTTATCGCTTCTGCATATTGCACAAGTGCTTTGTCATGCTCCTTAGCAAGTACAAAATATTCGGCCATTGTATAGTAAGCATTCGCTTGAGCCTCGACTGATCCAGCTAATAATTCATCTACTACTTTACCGAATTGCTTTTCATCCTCACTTCCTATGTATGCAGCAAGTACATCACGCTCTGGATAAGAGCCATCTGTTCGTTCAACACTTTGCTTCATTTTTTCAGTAGTAGAAATAGGCATATTTGCATAACCGTTCGCTTCCAACAATGCGACGTGCTGTTGAATGCCTAAACATGATTCATGTTCTGTAAACGCACTATTAGCTAAAAGTGCTTTGGCTAATTGATAGCTTTCTTTCATATGACCATTTAAAAATAACTCATTTATTTGTTGGACTTGCTCATCAAATTGTTTGATCACTATTTAAATCCTCACCTTCACCAAAAGAAAAGTCTTATAGGTATTTTACCATCTTTAAATCTAAAACAAACTAAATAGCAATAATTTTTCTATAATTCTCTCAATTATTTAGCACTACCTCCATAGCAAAGAACTATACTAGAATCACTTTTATTAAATTTCGATAATCAAAATGATTTATCACCAAAAGGATGATATTTTTCAAAACGTACGCTATGTAAATAAGTTGATTGGAGTGGAGACTGGACGACTCCTCGGGGATCAGCAATAGAGGAACGAAGGCTAAAAACATCACGTCCTGTGATAACGCCTTCGTGACCAACATCCTTTTGGCCCAAGCGGCTCATCAGACGCCCCCAGGAAGCTTTGCTCTGTGCGAAAGCGTAGCGACAGCAACAACAAATGTTTTCTGTAGCGAAAGCAAAGCGGCAGCTACAAAGCGCCCAGTCGGAACGGAAATCACCCCTACGTTATAGTGATAAGCCTCAAAATGAAAAAGGATTGGATAAAGTTCTGAATTATGAGATAATTGAAGTGTATTTTCATTTTTTGAGAACATGTAAACTATATATAGGAGGGCTTGTGCTATGAATAGACGATTTCATTTTGTATCGCTTATCATTGGGAATTTGTTAACACTAGGAGCTATTTTCATTTATGCTATGCAAAGTCAAGTGGATGTGGCCATCAGCACATATGCCCTTGTGATGGGGTTTTTAAGCACATTACTACTGATCTTTTTTTATTTATGGGGAGATGAAAAACAACAAATATCGAATCGTTTTTCTAAATAACTCGTGGGACTTTAAACTACAGTTTTGAAGTGACTAAATTTTTTCAAACGCTCATTGAACAAAAAAGTAATTTTTCCCCTTCTCTACATCCGTAGTTTAGGGATTTTTTTTCACGAAAAGCTTCTTTTTTCGTTGCATTCCCCTCTGAATACGCCAAATTATTGTTGAAAAATAAAAAATTTTGTATAAATTTAAAAAGAATGATTGAGTAGTAATTCAATTTTCTGTATAATCAGCTTGTTTGACAATACTTATATGAACTTGGGGGTAGACAATTGGGTAAAGCATTGATTATAGGAGCTGGCGGAGTAGCCAGTGTTGTGGTACACAAGTGTGTTCAAAATTCGGACGTATTTGAGGAGATTTGTATCGCAAGTAGAACTGTTTCAAAATGTGACGCTCTAAAAGAAAAACTAGACGGCGGAAAAACAAAGATTCATACCGCACAGGTAGACGCAGACAATACAGAAGAGGTTATTGAGCTTATTAAAGCCTTTGGACCAGAAGTTGTTATTAATGTAGCACTGCCTTATCAAGACTTAACAATTATGGATGCTTGCTTAGCGACGGGTGTACACTATGTGGATACTGCAAACTACGAGCCACCTGAAACGGCAAAATTTGAATATAAATGGCAATGGGCTTATAAAGAGAAGTTCGAAAAAGCTGGCTTAACTGCTTTACTTGGTAGCGGTTTTGACCCAGGTGTAACGGGCGTTTTCACAGCTCATGCACAAAAACATGAATTTGACGAAATCCACTACATTGATATTGTGGATGCAAATGCTGGTGATCACGGTTACCACTTCGCAACAAACTTCAACCCAGAAATCAACATTCGTGAAATTACTGCGAATGGTCGTTACTGGAAAGAAGGCGAGTGGGTTGAAACTGCACCACTTGAGAAAAAAGAGGTTTATAACTTACCAGAAATCGGACCAAAAGATATTTACCTTTTATACCATGAAGAACTAGAATCACTTGCTAAAAACATTAAAGGCTTAAAGCAAATCCGTTTCTGGATGACATTCTCTGAAAAATACTTAACACATTTAAAAGTATTAGAGAATGTTGGTATGACTTCTATCGAGCCTATTGAATTTGAAGGACAAATGATTCAACCAATTCATTTCCTTAAAGCTGTACTACCTGATCCAGCATCACTTGGACCACGTACAAAAGGAAAAACTAACATCGGTTGTATTATTCGTGGTCTAAAAGATGGTAAGGAAAAAACTTATTATGTGTACAATGTGTGTGACCACGAGGAATGTTATAACGAGGTAGGTTCACAGGCAATTTCCTACACAACTGGTGTACCAGCAATGATTGGTGCAATGCTTGTGATGAACGGTCAATGGCGTAAACCTGGCGTTTGGAATGTCGAAGATTTCAATCCAGATCCATTCATGGATGCACTAAATAAATGGGGTCTACCATGGCAAGAAAGCCATAATCCAGAATTACTTGACCTTGAGTTAGATACAAAGGAATTAAGTCGATGAAGCCAATTGATTTCACAAAAGTTCCATCCCCTTCTTACGTAGTGGATGAACGATTATTAACAAAAAATCTTGAACTTTTAAAATCGATTCAGGATCGCACAGGCTGCCGTATTTTACTTGCCTTAAAAGGGTTTTCAATGCATTCAACATTCCCATTAGTGGGTGAATATTTAGCAGGGATTACGTCCAGCTCATTATTTGAAGCACGACTCGGCTATGAAAAAATGGGCAAAGAAGTTCATGTCTATGCACCAGCTTACGTGGAACATGAAATGGACGAGCTTCTTGGCTATGTTGATCATATTGTGTTTAATTCATTGAACCAATGGAATCAATATAAGGACAAAGTAAAATCTGCTGGTAAAACAATTGAATGTGGTATTCGTATCAATCCTGAGTACTCTGAAATTGAAACAGCACTTTACGACCCTTGCTACACGAATTCTCGTCTTGGCACAACTTTAGCCAACTTCGACAAGTCACAGCTTGACGGTATTGATGGCTTACACTTCCATGCTATGTGTGAGCAAAACTCAGATACGTTAGAGCGTATTATCCAAGTTGTCGAAGAAAAATTTGGCGATGTCTTACATCAAATGAAATGGTTAAACTTTGGTGGAGGTCACCATATTACTCGTGAGGATTATGATATAGAAAAGCTTGTGAATATCATTAATTACATTCAAGACAAGTATAACCTTCTCGTATATCTAGAGCCAGGTGAAGCTGTTGCACTTAATACAGGTTATTTAGTAGCAACTGTTCTTGATGTACAGAGAAACGGTATGGAGCTAGCAATTTTAGATACATCGGCAACTTGCCATATGCCAGACGTTCTAGAAATGCCATACCGCCCAATGATTATCGGTTCAGGTCAACCAAATGAGCTAGCTTACACATATCGCTTAGGCGGGCTTACTTGTCTTGCCGGTGATGTAATTGGTGATTATTCATTTGAACAACCTTTACAACCAGGCGATCGTCTAGTATTTACAGATATGGCGCATTACTCAATGGTGAAAAATCATATGTTTAATGGTGTAAACCTTCCATC
This sequence comes from Lysinibacillus sp. NPDC056232, assembly GCF_042267565.1. Lineage (NCBI taxonomy): Bacteria > Bacillati > Bacillota > Bacilli > Caryophanales > Bacillaceae > Lysinibacillus > Lysinibacillus sp. NPDC056232. Next base: position 19,624 of record NZ_JBHJTF010000065.1, read on the forward strand.
TATCGTTTCTTATAACGATGAAGAAGGCATTAAAGTCATTCGTGAATTTAAATTTGAAGACTATAGTGGTCGACTTTCATAATACAAAGAAAATCCTCTCCAATTAGTCGAATATAGGGTAAAAAGTATAATAAAATAAAATAGTATCTTACATTTAGAGAATTTAAGTTTGATTATATATAATCAAACTTTATAATCAAACTTTTATTTGCATATAAAAATACATCCATTAAATCTTTATTGAGATAATGGATGTATTTTTAATTTT
>NZ_JBHJTF010000066.1:0-13987 GCF_042267565.1 Lysinibacillus sp. NPDC056232
CAGATAAAACATTTGTCGCTGACGCTTCGCTTTCGCGCAGATAAAACATTTGTCGCTGACGCTTCGCTTTCGCGCAGATAAAACATTTGTTGCTGTCGCTACGCTTTCGCACAGAGCAAAGCTTCCTGGGGGCGTCGGGGCAACAGGATGTTGGTCACGGAGGCGTTATCACAGGACGTGATGGTTTTAGCCTTCGTTCCCCTAATAGCTTCGCTGCAGGATGTCATCTGTACCGCTGATCCACGAGGAGTCGCCCAGCCTTCACTCCAATCAACTTTAAGTCTTGGCATAGATTATCTTCAACTTTTGATTTAGCCATGCCTTTGCCTTTTGGTTAAATGCCTCCATTTATTTCCCTACGTATTGCGGTGTTCGCTTTTCCTGGAAAGCAAGTAAGCCCTCTAATCGATCTTCTGTAGGAATCAGAGCATTATATGCAAGTGATTCGATTTTTAAACCAGTAGCTAAATCCACTTCAACACCTTGATTCATGGCGATTTTCGCCTGTACTAAAGAAAGTGGAGCATTTTTTGCCATTTCGAGCGCAAGCTGCTGTGCCTTTTCAAGTAATTCATGTCCCTCATGAACATACTCTACAATACCGTAGCTTCTTGCTTCCTCTGCATCTAATCGACGTGCTGTATAAATTAATTCCTTCGCTTTTCCAATGCCAATTAATCGTGGAAGTCGTTGCGTGCCGCCTGCCCCCGGGATGATGCCGAGAGATGTCTCCGTAAGGCCTAACTTTGCATGTGTTGCTGCAAGACGTAAATCACAGGCTAACGCTAGTTCGAGTCCGCCACCAAAAGCAACGCCATTTAATACGGCAATTACTGGTTGAGCGAGTGCTTCTACTTTTGCCACTGTTGCTCCGATTAATTGCACAATCTGCTTTACTTGTCGGTCAGGCATCCCTTTACGCTCCTTTAAATCGGCTCCTGCGCAAAAGGCTTTTTCCCCCGCTCCTGTTAGTAAGACGACTCGCACTGCCGGATCACCATTTATGTTGTCGAGTGTCGTGCTAAGTTCTTGGAGTAATTGTACAGACATTGCATTCGCAGCTTCAGGTCTTGAAAGTGTAATAAGCCCAATGCAACCATCTAATAATTCAAAACGAACGAGTTGCGTCATAATTGACTCGCACTCCTTTCATTACGGACAATCGCCATTTGTTTAGAGGCAACTGCCTTCCCTAGTTTCTGTTCAATAAAGTGCGCAGCCTCTAGCACTTTATTCAGCTCTACACCCGTTTTAATACCCATTTCATCTAATAAATACAATAAATCTTCCGTGGCCACATTACCTGATGCTCCTTTGGCATATGGACAGCCCCCTAGTCCACCAAGCGCACTATCAAACTTCGTAATGCCCATTTTTAAAGATTGAACAATATTCGCTAGCGCTGTGCCACGTGTATCATGGAAATGCATCGCAAAATTTTCCGCAGGGTATCTTTTTAACAATTCTTCTAAAAGATTTTCCACCTGTGTCGGTACACCAACACCAATCGTGTCACCAAGTGATATTTCATCGACGCCCATTTCCAATAATTTTTCTGTTACTCGCAAAACCTTTTCTGGTTGTATGTAGCCTTCATACGGGCACCCAATTACCGTCGAGATATAGCCCCGTACGTTTTTATGCGCTGCCTTTGCCCCTACCACAACTTCCTGTAATATCGGAAATGTTTCATTGATTGTTTTATTAATATTACTTTGGTTATGGCTTTCACTGGCCGACATAAAAACGCTCACTTCGTCTACTTCAGCCTGCAATGCACGTTCTAAGCCACGCATGTTCGGTACTAGTGCCGCATACGTGATATCTTTTTGGCGTTTAATGGCTTGAAGCACCTCCACTGCATCAGCCAGCTGTGGAATCCACTTCGGATGCACAAAAGACGTGACCTCGATATAATTCAATCCAGTTTGACTAAGTAAATTCACTAGCTGTACTTTATCGGCAGTTGCAAGATGCATTTTCTCATTTTGCAAACCGTCACGAGGACCTACTTCCTTTAACGTTACATGCTTTGGTAGCTGCATAAAGAAGCCTCCTTATTCGATTTCTAAAATATCGTCATCTACGTTAATGAAATCCCCTTCGTTCGCAATGATTTTTGTTACTACGCCATCTTCTTCTGCTGCAATAGGAATCTCCATTTTCATCGACTCTAAAATTGCCACATCTTGTCCCGCTGTCACTTTCTCACCCTCTGCTACAACGATTTTCCATACTGTTCCTGCCATGCTCGCTTTAACTGTTGCCATTGTAATCCCTCCAAATGTATGAATGTACGGATATCCGTATGTAATTTCATATAACGCATTCGCACTAATGGTAAAGTGCGAATGCTTTTTATTAATTTCTCCATAGTGAATTGTTGTATGTTGTTGTTGCTGTCGCTTCGCTTTCGCACAGATAAACCTTTGTTGCTATCGCTTCGCTTTCGCTACTGAAAACATCTGTTGCTGTCGCTTCGCTTTCGCTACTGAAAACATCTGTTGCTGTCGCTTCGCTTTCGCTACTGAAAACATCTGTTGCTGTCGCTCCGCTTTCGCACAGGTAAACATTTGTTGCTGTCGCTTCGCTTTCGCTACAATTAAACAATACGTCCGGAGGCTTTATTTCGTCTCTGCTAATTGAGGTAAATAATATTCATCTACAAATTTAGTTGTAGTAAGGCCCTTTAAAAATTGTTCATGTGTGACTGTTTTCAGCAGCATCGGAATATTTGTTTGAATGCCTTCTACTTTGTACGCTTGAAGTGCCTCAATAAGTCTTTCACATGCAATTGCTCGTGTTTCTCCCCACACTACTAATTTGCTAATCATTGGATCGTAAAAAGGTGTTACCGCAGTGCCAGCCTCTACGCCGCATTCATGGCGGATACCTTCACCTGTAGGTAATTCAAAAGCCGTAATTGTGCCTGGAGAAGGGAAAAAGGTCGAAGGATTTTCGGCGTAGATTCGCACTTCAATCGCATGCCCTTTTCTTTCTATGCTATCGCGAGTAAATGCTAATGGTTGTTTAGCTGCAATCTTTAATTGCTCCTCTACAAGATCCAACTTTGTAATTTCCTCCGTCACCGGGTGTTCCACTTGTAAGCGCGTATTCATTTCTAAGAAATAAAAGTTTTGCTCCGCATCTACTAAATACTCAATCGTTCCTGCATTCACATAACCAATATGTTGAACTGCCTTGACCGATGCATCTAGCATTCTTTTTCTTGTTTCTTCAGAAATGAAAGGAGATGGTGCTTCCTCCACTACTTTTTGATTTCTGCGTTGAATCGAGCACTCACGTTCAAATAGTGGGACGACATTGCCATCATGATCCGCCATAATTTGTACCTCGACGTGATGAGGATTCGCAATAAATCGTTCCATATACATCGTGCCATCACCAAAGAATGATTGTGCACGCTTTTGATTTCCCTCAAAGGCTTTTGCCAATTCTTCTGCATTTTCTACGAGCTGCATTCCGATACCCCCGCCGCCAGCAGAAGCTTTTAACATAATCGGATAGCCTAGACGGGCAGCAATTTCAATAGCTTCTGTTACATCTTTCACCGGTGCCTCTACGCCTTCAACAATTGGTACACCTGCAGCTTTCATTGTTTTCCGAGCTTCTAATTTACTCCCCATCGAAGCAATAACGTCCGCACTTGGCCCAATAAAAACGAAGCCCGCCTCTGTACAACGTTTAGCAAACTCAGAATTTTCCGATAACAAGCCATAGCCGGGATGAACAGCGTCAGCACCGCTTTCCTTCGCCACTTCAAGAATACGGTCAATATTTAAATAGCTTTGCGCAACAGGCGGTTTTCCGATACAGAACGCCTCATCCGCTTCTTTAACATGTAAGCTTTCAGCGTCAGCCTCAGAATACACCGCAACTGTTTGAACATTTAGTCGTTTGCATGTCCTTATAACACGCCTTGCTATCTCTCCACGATTTGCAATTAAAACCTTTTTGAACATAACACCGGCCCCCTTCTTACTTCACTGTTGCAGCAAAACTTTCTCGTAATCTAAACTTTTGCACTTTTCCTGATGCCGTCATCGGATAGTCATCGATAAAGAAAATATGTCGTGGTATTTTATGTCTAGAGATTTTCTCCCGACAATAATCCCGAAGCTCTTCCTCTGTCGCCTGCTCTCCTTCACGCAAAATGATCCAAGCTGCCGCTTCCTCTCCATAAACAGGATCAGGAACGCCTGCAACCTGTACATCTGCTATTTTCGGGTGTGTGTAAAGGAATTCTTCAATTTCTCGAGGAGATACATTTTCACCGCCACGAATAATCATATCTTTTAAACGCCCTGTTACACGTACATAGCCCGCCTCATCCATCGTTGCCAAATCCCCAGTATGCAGCCAGTCATCTTCATCTATTGCAAGAAGCGTTTCTTCTTGGTTTTTATAGTAACCTTTCATGACTTGGTAACCTCTCGTACATAGCTCCCCTTGCTCATTCGGCGCAGCTTGTTCGTTGGTACCAGGAATGACAATTTTAACTTCTAGATTTGGTAATGCGCGGCCAACTGTTTCAACCTTTAACAATAGCGGGTCATCTGCTCTCGTTTGTGTAATAACAGGTGAGGCTTCTGTTTGTCCGTAACAGATAGTAACATCCTTCATCCCCATTTTGTCGATAACGGCCTTCATCACCTCAATAGGACAGTTAGAGCCAGCCATTACTCCAGTACGCAACGTTGATAGGTCGAAAGACGAAAAATTCGGTAAATTGAGCTCACTAATAAACATCGTTGGTACGCCATGTAACGCTGTACATCTTTCTTTTTCAACCGTCTGTAGCACCTCAGCAGCTGAAAATTCCTGCACTGGTACCATCGTCCCACCACTAGTTGTAATCGCTAATGTTCCAATTACACAGCCAAAGCAATGGAAGAATGGGACAGGGATGCACAAGCGATCTTCATAAGTTAAACGCATACATTCTGCAATATTAATCGCATTATTGACTAAGTTATAATGCGTTAACATAACACCTTTTGGAAAACCTGTTGTTCCCGACGTATATTGAATATTAATAACATCATCATAATGAAGTGTTTGCTGTCTTTGATCTAATTGCTCCTCTGTTATTTGCTCTGCAGCAGATAAAACATCAGACCAGTTTAACACTCCAGGGTATTTTGTCTCGCCAATTAAAATAACATTTTTCAATAAAGGTAGTCGCTTTGATTGCAAATTACCTGGTTCACAATGTTCAAGCTCTGGACATAACTCTTGCAGTGTATTCAGAAAAGAATGGTCTCGATAATTTTCAATTAAAATAATTGTTTTTGCATCGGATTGCTTCAATAAATATTCCAGCTCACTTGAGCGATAATTAGTGTTAACAGTGACGATTGGAGCTCCCATTTTACCTGTACCAAATTGCAGCTGTACCCATTCCGGAACATTAGTCGTCCATACTGCAATATGCTCGCCCTTCTCTATCCCAAGAGCCATCAACCCTCTAGCAACTAAACGGCTTTGCCGATTGAGCTCCTCATAGGTCATCCGTAAATCCCTATCTGCATACACTAATGCTTCGCGTTGTGGATACTTTTCAGATTGTTCATCTAGCAATTGACCAATAGTTTGATACACAAGTTCTGCCATGAAAATCCCCCTTATTTATGCTTCTATGCTATTTAAGATAATTAACAGCCTATTAAACGAGAAATAACGAGACGTTGAATTTCAGATGTTCCTTCACCGATTTCCATTAACTTAATGTCACGCAGATGACGCTCTACGTCGTATTCTTTCATATAGCCTGAACCGCCGTGAATTTGAATGGCTTGATTACAAGTACGGAAGCCCATTTCAGAAGCAAATAATTTTGCCATTGCCGCTTCCTTCCCGAATGGTTTCTTTTGATCTTTAAGCCATGCCGCCTTATGTACTAACGTACGTGCAAGCTCTATCTCCATTGCCATATCAGCTAATTTAAATTGTATTGCCTGAAGTTTTGATATAGGTGCACCAAATTGTTCACGTTCTTTGGCGTATTTTAATGACTTCTCATAAGCTGCCTGTGCAATTCCTACAGATAATGCAGCAATGGAAATCCGCCCTCCGTCTAAAGTATTTAAAAATTGGCTAAATCCGCGTTTTTCATCCCCTAAAAGATTAGCTCTTGGTACACGAACATTTTGTAAAATAATCTCACACGTATTGGAGCCACGTACGCCCATTTTGTCGTAATTGCAGTTGATCGTTACGCCAGGAGTATTAGTCGGTACAATGATAGCTGAGATAAGTTTTTTACCATCTTCACGTTTACCTGTCACTGCTGTCACAATAATTTGACGTGCATGACCAGCATTTGTGATCCAGCATTTTTCACCATTAATGATGTAATCATCACCATCAATTACCGCTGTTGTACGTGTCCCACCAGCATCTGAACCTGCATTGGGCTCTGTAAGACCAAACGAACCTAATGTTTCCCCTTTCGCTAACGGAACAAGCCATTCCTGCTTTTGCTCCTCTGTACCGAAATTATAAATAGGCGAAGCACCTAAGCTAACTGCTGCTGCATAGCTTAATCCTGTGCCGCCACACGCACGACCGATTTCTTCAACAGCAAGTGCATAGGAAACCGTATCTCCGCCTGAACCGCCGTACTCTTCAGGAAATGGAATACCTAATAAGCCTAGCTCTGCCATCTTTTTAAAGCTCTCTATTCTCATCGTCGATGTCTCGTCAACCTCACGAGCATACGGTTTAATTTCATTTTCAGCAAAATCACGCACCATGTCTCGAATCATCGCTTGCTCTTTCGTTAGTTCAAAGTTCATCCCCAGTCCCCCTAATGTTTATTTTGCCATAGCGGATTTCGTTCAGATGATAGTTGTAAAAAATCAATTATGCCTCGGCATAATTGCGTCCGGAATCGGCTTTGTGCCTTGGCCTGCAGATGTTTTTTGCGCGAAAGCGTAGCGGCAGCAAAAGGTTTTCATCTGTGCGAAAGCAAAGCGACAGCAACAGCACCGATGCAGGTCAGTTAGCCGTTATCGCATGGATGCGATGATTTTAGGCTAACATCCCCTAAGAACTCCTTTCCGATTCCGTGACATCCGCCGGAGGCTTTGGCCCAACATGATGTTTTTTGCGCGAAAGCGTAGTGCTAACGCAGCGGCAGCAGCATGATGTTGGTCACTCAGTCGTTGCCATAGGACGTGGCGTTCTTAGACTGAGTTCCTTTATTTCAACTGGTGTTTTGACACCCGTTGAAAGAAGTTAATACCGACTAGTCGGTTTGTAATTAAGTATTAATAAAACCAGTTGCTGCTGGCTTCCCTTTGACCATAAATTGAACTGCTTCGTCCATTGCTTGTTCCGTGACAATCGCACGCAATATCATATCCGTAAATACTTCTGTAATTTCCTCCATTGTTAATGGACCTGATTGCTTAAACCATTTGTATGTCCAGTTAATCATCCCCACAATAGCCATCGTTACAATTGTACAAGGAAGTTCCGTGCGAAAATCCTTTGTTTGCTGGCCTTCCTCTATGACCTTTTGTAAAATATCCCGATATTGATCTCGTTTTTTATGAATAACTTCACTATATTCCTCTGGCAATGAATGACTTTCCTCATAAAAAACAGTAATATGTGCTTGATACATATCAAACACTTGTGTCAGTGTTTGCAGCATTGCACATAAACGTGTAATCGGTGTATCGTATTTGTCATATGCTTCCTGTGACTGTTTAATCACATAAGAAATAAATACATCGTGAATTTCATACAACAGTTCATCTTTCGATTTGAAATTATGATAAAATCCACCTTTTGATGCACCAATGTATTCAACAATGCGATCAACAGTTACATTGTGATAGCCATCTTGCTGAAATAGCACTACAGAAGCGTCAACAATGCGTTGTTTTAATGTTTTCTTTACCATAGGCATCTATCATCCTTCTTATAACTCTTTACTCCATCACTCTTTATAATTAGAAAAGGTTTTAGGTCATCACCATAGCATGGGTTGATTTCCGTTCCGGCTGGGCGCTTTGTCGCTGACGCTTCGCTTTCGCACAGATAAAACAGTTGTCGCTGACGCTTCGCTTTCGCACAGATAAAACAGTTGTCGCTGACGCTTCGCTTTCGCGCAGAGCAAAGCTTCCTGGGGGCGTCCGATGAGCCGCTTGGGCCTACACGATGTAGGTCACGAAGGCGCTATCACAGGATGTGATGGTTTTAGCCTTCGTTCCTCTATTGCTGATCCCCGAGAAGTCGCCCAGTCTCCACTTCAATCAACTTACGCATATGACATAAGTTTTAACATTATGAAGAAACCTTATTTTTCCTAATTATAAAAAACTATGACACCATTAATATAGCATTCTGAAAATTCAGTGTCTAGCACCGATGTAGATTTTATTAAAATTTACGAGTATTTATTTTACATAAAGCAGAATTTTGTAGATTACCACAGATAAACAAACATACACTTACTGTATGATTTCCAACTTGAGTTTATTACAAAAATCCAAAAAAATTCCCTAGCGCTGTATAAAAACACTAGAGAATCTCAAAAAACATAGCTATGAAGCTTTTGGTATTTTACGTAACCACGAGATGATGATTGCAATAATTAATGCAAAACCTAAATACCCCATTGTTGAATAAACCTTTCCAACTAATGTCGTGAACCCTACTAAACTCGCGACAAAGCCTATTAAACCAATCACCACGATACCTATTTTAAAATATTTATGATCAGGCGCTATAAAACGTACTGCAAACGCATAAAGCATCCCTACAGCTGTATTGTACATCATGCCTAATAAAGCAATGGACATTAAGATACCCACTACAGGATGAATTTGTTTTGCTAGCTCTAATGTCGGCATTGCTGCCCCACCAACTACGTCCATTTTAACGAACATAGCGATATTAATTAGTATGATTAAGACACCGAGCATTAAACCCCCAAGAAGACCGCCTAAACCAGCAATCTTGCGCTCTTTTACTGTTCCCCCCATAACAATTAACATCGCAGTACCAGCAGCTATGTTATAAGATACATAAAGCAGAGCCCCAAGTATCCAATTTGAAGCCGCAGATGATTGCTCTTTCGCTAGCACATTCTGTTCTGCAATGGTTAAGTCCATTGTGAAAATAGAGTAAATTAATATGATAAAAACGATTCCCATTAAATATGGTGTCACTAAAGCTATTATATTAATAATATTTTTCACATTTAATAGCAGCGTTAAAATCGTAATGATTACCATGAAAATGCTGCCGATCATCGGATTTATACTAAACATTTGCTCAAATGTTGACCCCGATCCAGCAAACATAACAACCGCTACACCAAATAAGAAGAATGTAATGACAATATCTAATAGTACCCCAACATAACGTCCACCAATTTGATATATAACCTCTTTATGAGAGGTCGTTTGTGAATCTGCCCCTAATTGCGCTAGACTCATCCCTAAAAAGGCAAATGCGATTGTTGCGACAATTCCTCCGGCTATACCGTAAAGACCAAAGCTCGTAAAATATTGCATAATTTCTTGTCCTGATGCAAAGCCAGCACCAACGATTAATCCTACAAATGCGCCACCTATTTGCCAACTTTTTTTCATAGAACACCTGCTTTTCTAATCAATTATATGCATAGGTTTCCTAACGAAATACACTTCTTGTACTAATCAAGTCGTCGTATTATTTATACATTTTCTGTGCTACTGTGAATAAATCGATCGTCTCTCTATTTACCTCATAGCCGATACCCGCTTTTTGAGGAACTTCAATATAGCCGTCCTTTACTACAACTTCTGGATCTATAATATCTTTTTCCCAATATCGACTGGAGCCTGCAGTATCTCCAGGTAAAATAAAATTCGATAATGTAGTTAATGCCACGTTATGTGCACGACCAATACCAGACTCCAGCATGCCGCCACACCAAACTGGAATGTCATTCGCCTCACAATAATCATGTATTTTTTTGGCTTCAGTTATGCCACCAACACGTCCAATTTTTATATTAATAATTTTAGTACTGCCTAACTCAACAGCTTTACGTGCATCCTCTAACGAATGGATACTTTCGTCCAAGCAGATTGGCGTCTCGATTAATTTTTGTAAGGCTGCGTGGTCAATGATGTCATCCGACGCTAATGGCTGCTCGATCATCGTTAAATTAAAAGCATCTAGCTGCTTGAGCGTTTCAGCATCTTCGAGACGATAAGCTGAATTCGCATCCGCCATAAATGCCACATCAGGGAACGCTTCACGTAATGTACGCATGACTTCTACATCCCAACCTGGCTTGATTTTAATTTTCATTCGTTTATAGCCTTCTTTCACAAAACCATCTACTAACGCTACTAAGTCCTCGATTGATCTTTGAATACCAATACTGATCCCTACTTCAATGTTGTCCTTTTTTCCACCGAGTGCGGCTGCCAGTGATTGATTCGTCTGTTGAGCATAAATATCCCAAATAGCACCTTCAATCGTTGATTTCGCCATATTATTTTTACGAATTGGTTTAAATAGCTCATTGACCTCATCCGGATGCTGAAGCTCTTTATTTAAAATAAGAGGAATTAAAAAATCTTCTAGCATATGCCAGTTCGTTTGCAATGTTTCCTCGTTGTACCAAGGAGAATGGAATGCAACAGATTCTCCCCAACCGATTGTTCCTGATTCATCTTTAGCCTCTAAAACTAAAAAATCCTTATCATCAAATGTGCCAAAGCTTGTTGTAAATGGTTCTTTTAATTTCATCTTTAAATGACTAATGGTAAATTCTGTTATTTTCATATTAATTTGCTCCTTCCAGACCTAAATTTTCTAATTTAACGAGAACATACTCGTTGTAATTTTCTTGCTGTTGCAATTGAACTGCCGCATAACCTTGTGAAAATAATTGTTGTAATAAACGTCTCGTTTTGAAGCGCCAGTCTAATGCTAATGCAGGGTCTTGTAGCTTCAATGCTTGAAAATCCTTTGGTACAGGCAGCGTATATAAATCTTTGTTATATTTCAAATTTTCAGTTATATTTAAACGCGGGAATCCTCGTTCATTTTGTACACAGCTTGCCACTGGTACGGCATTCTTTGCATCTATTGAAACGCTTTTACTGACGTAATCAGTGGCTATATACCAGCACACCTCAAAACGATCGGAAGGTAATCCCTTATTTAAACCATCCTGCATTTCTCCATAGCAATTTTCTATATACGTATAACAAATACCATTTAATTTGGACAGATTGAGAAAACCATTTCGTGTTTCCAGCGGATCAAAGGTCCACACCATTAAATCGTAGCCCCGCTCAATAGCAATAGCTTGCTGGGCATATTTTAACTTTTCACCTATTCCTTGAGAGCGGTAATTTTCGTCTATCCCCAACATATGGGAGCATAAATAACTTTTGCCCTCTCGAAACCCCGAAAAACCATAGCTAAAGCCAACTAATTGATCACCATCAAAGGCACCCACAACGATACCGCCATTTTTCACAGCCGTTAAAGTTTGATGAATGGGAATAGAAGGCATCCCCCAAACGTCATATTCCAATTGCTGAACTTGCTCCAGCTGTTCGATCGTCTTTATTTCCCTTATGTCAATCATTACTATCACTCCTTTCTATTTCTTTATCCCTTTAACTTAGGGTCTATAAAGCTCTTAAAATAGCTCTCGTGATAATATTCACACCTGTAATAAGCCGCTCTCGATTAAAGGTCATTTTCGGATGATGTAAGCCTGGTGTGACACCACAACCTAAGCCAAGCATTGTTGCTTTAAGGTTCGGACGCTCATACGTATAAAAATGAAAATCCTCTCCTCCGGGGGTAACGACTGGTGAAGCACATGCTCTTTCCCCAACTACGTCAACAATAGCGGAATTCATATGTTGTAAGGCCTCATCATTCACTAAAGCTGCAACGATGTGTGCATCTGCAGTTAAAGAAATTTTGGCACCATACATCGCTTCAACCGATGCCTTTACACGTTCAATACCATCCGTGAGAGCCTCCATTACTTCATTTGTTTGTGCCCGTGCGTCAATGCTAAATGTTGCTTTCCCAGGAATAATATTCGTAGAGGTTCCTCCTGCATTAAATTGCGTCATTTTGACTGACGCAGAGACATTAGGGTCTGTCCATATTTTTTGTAAACCTTCGACAATTGCGGACCCTACCTCTATGGCATTAATGCCTAGCTCAGGTCGTGCGCCATGGGCCTCTTCTCCAATAATAGTCCCCGTAAAAAGCTTTGCCGCACCGTGGTACAAGGCCGGGGCATACGTTCCGTCCCGTAGTTCCTTTAACGGACGAACATGGACACCAAATAAGTATTCTAGATGATCAATAAGCCCCTTCTCAACGAATGCGCGAGCACCCTGTGCCTTTTCTTCAGCAGGTTGAAAAAGAATACGTACTGCACCTGGAAGCGAATGCTCCATATCCTTCAACACTAGTGCTGTCCCAATAGCCATCGTCATATGACCATCATGACCGCAAGAATGATTCGCCTTAAATTCACCATCTACTTCCTGCCATAGTGCATCGATATCCGTACGAAATCCGACTCTCGGTGTCCCTTTCCCAATATCTACATACAGTCCGGTCATATCTTCAAACAACTGAGGCTCCATCTGTGCCTCCTTCAATAAATTGGCGATGTATTTCGTTGTCTGCTGTTCCTGCCAGCTAATTTCCGGATGCTCATGTAAATGTGTAAAAATATCCGCCAACCTCGGCTGTAAGTTTTGTAAAACTTGATTCATATCATTCAACTCCATCGATTTGCTAAAAAGCTATTTTGGAAATCATCATATTTTACGCGTTGATTTTCATAATAGTCGTGATCTTGTGCAGTCATACCCGCAATTAATGTATTTAAAAATGAAATCAGTGCCGGCATTGCATCAATCGTAGACATTTCTTGTTGTTCATTCACAAAAGTAATCGTCGCATATTGCGTAATAGGTGCAATTTTAGAATCTGTAATACCAATAATCTCACAATTCTTTTCTTGAATTTCAGCTGCAAATTGAATCGGTTCTTTAATATAGCGATGGAACGATAAAATAATGACCACACTATCCTCATCGATTTCTTGTAAAGCTCTAATAATTTCACTAGTTTCAAAATCTAAAATCACGACGTTAGGACGTAGCATATTTAACGTAAAATACAACCATTGTGCCGCTAAATGGGAAGAACCATTCCCAACAATATAGATTTTTTTCTTCGTATGTAGCAGGATGGAAGCACGATTAAAATCTTCCCCGTTAATGTTCTTTGCAACGTTTAAAATACTCGATGCATCCTTTTCCATCGTTTTTTCATAAAAGCGCGGCGTTTCAAAAAGTGCCTGTTTTGATTGCAAATAATTTTGCAAGCTACTAGTATTTCCTTCATTGAATAGCTGCATCGTAATCTCACGTTGCAGCTCAGCATAACCCGATAATCCTATAGCGTAGCAAAACCGGATAACCGTCGTTTCGCTTACCCCTGCCTTGTCCCCCACATATGCAGCTGAATGAATACCGGTAGTCTGCATATTTTTGAGAATAAAGATTGCTACCTTCTGCTGACTCTTTGAAAGATCCTGGTATTTATGTTGAATGACTTGTTGAATTGTTTGATTATCCATCAAAGAAGTACATCCTTTTTTATTTTATTTTTGAAGTTAGAACTTCATTCTGCATAATACATAGCCTAGCATAGTTTTTTTCGCAATTCAATATATTTTCTGAAAGTTCTGTTTATATTTTTTTAGAATTAATGAAAATAAAATTCAATAGATTTAATATGTTATTTATTTGGGTTAACTTTCAAAAAAATGCAAATAAAAAAGCCGAGGAATAAATCCTCGACTTTTTCAGGTGCCTAGCGACGTCCTACTCTCACAGGGGGAAGCCCCCAACTACCATCGGCGCTAAAGAGCTTAACTTCCGTGTTCGGTATGGGAACGGGTGTG
>NZ_JBHJTF010000067.1:0-13825 GCF_042267565.1 Lysinibacillus sp. NPDC056232
GGAACGACCTGTACGCTCTGCCCTCTTTATGAAAAAAGAACAATAGCTTTCTACTGTGGAATTGCTTTATTACAGTAAGCAAAACACTTGAATCTTAGAAAAATGAGCTATTTATTCGTTGGCAATCTTTTCTTTTTCATGAAGGAAATCAACTACAAATTAGTTCGACTCCTGTCATTGGAATGAAGTTTCATTTCAAAATCACGGAGTCACATTGCCACCAACTAGTTTGTAATCTTCCCGTAGCCCATAATACTGAAAATGATGCATCATTGTTTTGATTGTGTATAAGAGGTCCTTTAACTACTCTCTTGTTGGCTGTAAACTACCCTTCTGATGTATAAAATCTTCTCCCTTCAATAATTTTTCAACGATTCTCATATACATCCCCATCCTACACTAAATTTATTATTAAGCATGCTTTTTTTACATTAATTTCAGTCCTTGATAATAACATATATTACCACGTGTAAATAATACTGTCTGCTGACTGCATTAAAACCTGAAGTAATTAAGGTGAGCCCTCCTTATTAGATGGATACAGAAAGGAATTATAGGGTGGTACATAAGTGCTTGTTGTTTTAAGTCAACTACATAAACAGTTTAATAGCTAGATCCTTATTCAGTATCTCGAACTGGCAGTAACAATGAACTGCGCACAATATTCTCATGGCCCTGTCGATTAGGGCATCAGGCAGTGATTACAAGCAGCTAGGCTACAAACAAAGGCAAAGCTCGGATCTATGATGTGTTGAGCACATACGGATTGTTTTTTTATGAACAACTCAAAATGGGATGGCGTTATGGACTTTGGACAGCATGAATTATTGAAGGGAGACGGAAAGAATGAATCTGATTGATGCATATATTCATGAAGTAACTAAAAGGATCCACAAAGAAAAACGTGATGAAATCAGTCTAGAGTTAAAATCTACTATTGAAAATATGTTACCTGAAGATTATTCAGAATCAGATATAAAGGAAGTGCTTAAAACGCTAGGAAATCCTGTAGAAGTTGCAGCAAGCTATCAAAACACACCACGATTATTAATCGGTCCAAAAGTGTTTGACACTTATATAAGGACCATAAAATTAGTTGTTCCTTGGGCGATTATTATTACAGTTATTGTACAGATGATAGAAAGTATTGTGCTTTATAGTGAAGAAGGTGGTGCTCTTCTGTCTGCTATTATTAAAACTATTTCTATAACTATCGCTCATATTATTTCAGTAATCATCTACGTACTATTCTGGATTACAGTTACTTTCATTGTCATAGAACGATCTGAAGGAAATAATATTCGAATACCCCTTATAAAAAACCATCCAGAATGGACACCTGATGATTTAGCTAAAGTTAAAATAATTCCTAAGGAAAAAACGATTTCACTTAATGATAATATTTTTAGTTTCTTAGGTATTGCTATCTTCTCCTTTGTCTATTTCAATGCTCATCACCTTATAGGAATCTATACCTCACACAATAAAGGTGGCTTTAAATTTGTTATGCCTATATTCAAGCAGGATGTCTTACTCTCCTTTGCACCGATTATTTTATTTTGTATCGTTTTAAGTGTAGCTTTAACATTATGGAAATTGAAGGCTGGCCAATGGACAATGTTAATTGCCGTAGCTAATGCTCTTCTTCAATGTACAGGAATCATTGTTTTTATTCTCATGGCTATTCACCCTGATCTCATACACAGTCCCGCTATACCTTATATCGCTGCGATTACGGAAACGACCTCTGCTAAGATTTTGATTGCTATAGATCGAATATTATTCGTAAGCATCGCTATCGCCATCATAGCAAATGCATTTGATATTTATAGTGGCTTTAAAAAGGCTAAAATTTGAAAAGAAAATACGTTTTGGGGCTGACTCTTTTTTGTTGGCCCTATACTTATTCATCTATTTTACTACCTACTAAAAAACGTATAAAAACTCCCCCATCGCTCAAAATACCGTTATTCTCTAATGTTTTGTATAATAAAGTTGAGAGTTTTATTAAATACATTCATAAATAATCTGCACTAATTCAGACAAAATAAGGGGAAATAATTATGACCATTCTTCTTGTAGATGACAATCAAGTCAATCTATTTGTAATTGAAAAAATATTAAAAAATGCAGGTTATGATAACTGTGTTTCTCTAACATCTGCCTATGAGCTTTTTGATTATTTACAGTTAGATGTACCAAATTCAACAGGAAATTCAGTAGATTTAATTTTATTAGATATTATGATGCCTGAAATAGACGGTATTGAGGCCTGTAAGCGTATTAAACAAAATGAACGATTAAAAAATATCCAAATTATCTTTGTCACAGCTCTAGAAGATAAAAACACGCTCGCCGAAGCACTTGATATCGGTGGAGTTGATTATATTACAAAACCGATTAATAAAACCGAGCTTCTTGCTAGAATTCGAGTTGCTTTACGATTGAAAGCTGAATTAGATTGGCATACTCAGCAAGAAAAGAAAATACAATACGAATTAGATTTAGCCACACACGTACAAAGAAGCCTTTTGAGCGCCCCTTTAAATGAGGCTACTATTCAAATAGAGGTCTCTTATCTTCCTTCTTCTAATTTAGCAGGGGATATGTATTATTGGCATAAAATAAATGATCATCGATATGCTATCATTTTGCTTGATATGATGGGACATGGTATCCCTGCAGCGCTTGTTTGTATGTTTATCTCCTCTGTCCTAAGAGAAGCTGTTAAACAATTAGAAGATCCTGAATTAGTTATAAAAGAGTTAAACCGTTATATGACACTTTTACGAAACGGAAAAGAGGACAATCTTTTTTATTTCACAGCTATTTATTTAGTGATAGATACAGAACAAAAAACCATTGAATATGTGAACGCTGGTCATCCTTCTGGCTATGCTCTAGTTGACGAAAAGACGCTCGTACATTTAAATCAAGGAAGCTGTGCAGTCGGCTTTTTCGATGAGATCAACGTACAAAAGCAATGCATTCAATACAATGAGGAAGTACAAATTATTTTATATACGGATGGTGTGTTAGAGGCAATGGGACCATGTGAAATGGAATCCGAGAAGCATTTACAAACACTAATATCTACGAAATGGGATCATTCTCGACGTCTGATTGACCATTTACTGCCTATGGAGAAACAAGGGAATCAACCAGATGATATGTGTGTATTAATGATACAGGCACGGTAAACTACATAAAAAGTGGCTGTTGCCTAAGTCTTTACTGTGGAGAAACTTGGACAACAGCCTATTTTTTATCTTACTTTATCTTCTGATATATTTTTTCATTGCCTACGATTTCTTTATATTTTGAAATAATATCTTCAAATCGGAGTGTCTCTTTATCTCCTAAGCATAAAAACCCATTATCACTTAGACTTTCGGAAAACAAATGATGCACCTGGTTTTGTAACTCAGGTGAAAAATAAATTAAAACATTTCGGCACATAATGACATGAAATTCATTAAACGATTGATCTGTTACTAAATTATGCTGTGCAAATATAATGTTTTTTAACAGTGACGGATGGAAATAAGCATTTTGATAATCTGTTTTATAGTATTCAGAAAAAGCATGGATGCCGCCTGCAAGCATATAGTTTTTCGTATATGCCTGCATTTTGTTAATCGGAAATACTCCTTTTTTTGCCTCTTCCAATACTTGTTCGTTCATATCCGTAGCGTAAATAACGGCTTGATCCATTAACCCTTCTTCCTGTAGCAAAATAGCCATGGAGTATACTTCCTCACCCGTGGCACATCCTGCATGCCATATCCGAATTTCAGGGTAATCTCTTAGATGCGGTACAACCTCTTGGCGAAAAGCCTTAAAAAAACTAGGGTTACGGAACATTTCAGTCACATTTATAGAAAAATCATTCAATAGTTGCTCTAAAAAATCATTTTCGTGTATTACTTTTTCAAGTACACGAGAAATGGTTGGAATATTACTCATCCTCATCCTACTATAAACCCTTCGTAATATAGAAGAACGATTATATTGTCGAAAATCAAATCCCGATAAACGATAAATAGCCTCAAGTAACAAATCAATTTCTAAATCTGTATGTTTTTTTTGCTGCAAAGGAAATCGGTCCATTTTATAAACTCCCTTTAGAAACTAGCCATACTCTTAAAACGGATATTAATTGATCTAAATTTAATGGCTTACTTATATAATCTGAGGCACCAGCCTCTAATGTTTTATCTCGGTCATTTTTCATGGCCTTCGCTGTTAAAGCGATAATCGGTAAATCCGTAATCTTCATTTGTTTGCGTATAATCGACATCGTTTCATAGCCATCCAAATTCGGCATCATAATATCCATCAGAATAAGATCAATTTCATCATTAGCTTGCATAATATCTAAACACTCTATCCCATCTTTGGCAACTAAGATATTCATACCTCGTTTTTCGAGTGCGTTTTTTAATGCATATATATTACGGTAATCATCGTCTACAATTAAAATATTTTTCCCTTGAAAAACTTCTACCTCTTGTTGAGAGAAGTCCTGAGTTTCCGATAGTACTTCCATTAGCTCTTCTAATTCATTAGTAGCCCCTACTTCATGAATAGCAAGTTCAAGACGTTTTTGCTCTTCGATGCCATTTGGCAAGCTTGGGATTGTTAGTGTGAATGTACTACCTTGCCCTTCACTACTTTGTAAAGAAATCCAGCCGCCAAGTAATCCCACAAGCTCTTTACAAATGGACAAGCCAAGACCTGTTCCACCGTATTTACGTACTGTTGCCCCATCAGCCTGTTGGAATGATTCAAAAATAAGCTGATGCTTGTCCTTCGGAATCCCTATTCCTGTATCGGAAACTATGATCTCTAACCAGTCAGCACTAACATCCTGCATATTATTTGTTAACTGTTCTTCACTAAGCTGTTTAATGTCAAGATGAACTGAGCCTTGTGTTGTAAATTTAAAGGCATTTGATAATAAATTTTTCAATATTTGCTGGAATCTTTGTTCGTCAGTATAGAAAATATCGACTACATTTTCGTCTTTCGAAATATAGAATTGTAGATTTTTTTTCGTTGCTACAGGCGCAAAAGTTTGCTCGATTTGTACAGGAACCTCACTCATATTCATTTCATCAAAACTAATATCCAGCTTACCTGCCTCAACTTTTGATAAATCTAAAATATCATTAATTAATGCCAGTAGATCTTCCCCTGAAGAATGGATAACCTTTGCAAATTCAGCTTCCTCTTCTGATAAAGTATTTTGGCTATTTTCAGCTAACATTTCAGATAAAATTAATATGCTATTCAGTGGCGTTCGTAGTTCATGTGACATATTGGCTAAAAACTCAGATTTATAATTTGAATTTAGTAACAACTGTTCCGCACTTTCCTCTAATTCTTTTTTAGCTTGTTCTAATTCTCTCGACTTTAACTCTGCCTCTTTTGTTCTTTCTTCCAATTGGTCATTAATCATTGTCAGTTCCTCTGTTTGCATCTGCAATTCTTCTGATTGTGTCTGAAGCTCTTCAGATTGTGCCTGTAATTCCTCTGTCATAGCTCTTGACTCGTTCAATAAACGGACAATTTCCATACGCCCTAGGACACTGTTGATCGTTAATCCAAAGGTTTCGATAACTTGCTTCACTAATTCCTGCTGCAGCTCATTAAAGCTAGTTATTGTAGCTAATTCAACGACAGCGATTACGTCATTTTCAAATATAATAGGGACGATAAAAATACCTTTTGGCGGTACTTTCCCTAAACCAGTGCCTATTAAACGGAAATCTTCTGGAATATCATTATAAATTAAAACCTTTTTTTCTAAAGCACATTGTCCAATCAAGCCTTGTCCCAGTTTAAAGCTCTCAATTCCAACGTTATCCGTTGCGTCCGCAAAAGCAGCTTTTTTTACAAACTGTATATGATTATCAGTAGTTTCACGAACATAAAATGCGCCAAGGGAAGACTGCGTTTTTTGCGCTATTTCTGAAAGGAAGGTTTCAGCTAATTTGGTTATGGCAGAAATACCTTGATATTTTGTGACAATTTCTGCGATATTCAACTGTAGCCATTCTCTTCTCTCAAGCGCATCCAACAACTCATTTGTAGCGACTGCAAGAGCATTGATTTCATCATTTGTGCTAACATGAATTCGTCCTTTTTGATTGCTCTTGGAAGCAGTGATTTCTTGGATTGTTCGTGTAACCTCTGTTAACGTTTTTACGATTGAACGAGAAATACCACTTGCAATGATAATCGCAACAACTGAGATAAATACAAGTATGCCAAGCAGTGTAAGTGCTACTATACTATTTTTTTTGTCCAACTCGTTTACTTTGGCTTGCATCGTTGCAATTATCTCTGAACGAAGTGATTCAAACTGATCTCGTACTGTTTCTATGTCTCTAGCACCTGTACCTACCTTATAGAGTTCCCCTAATGCCCCCACATTTTTTTCTTTTTTAAGTTTAATGGAAGGTTCACCAAATGTTGTAACCCAATGCTCTATCGTTGCCTTTATCTCATTTAACTTCTGTTTTGTTGGTTTATTTTTTACAATCTGATAAAGTTCATTAAAATCAGATTCCCATTTTTCATCAGATTCATTATAAGACTCTAAATAGCTTGATTCACCTGAAATAACAAAACTCCTCTGGCTCGATTCCATATCTAAAATGTGTTTTTCAATGCGATTGGTTAAAGCATGTATATTTGAATCATTCTTGATAATATAATTTCTTTCTTTTTGTAGAGAGGAAATTTGATTATTTAAGATAATCACTGATGCAAGTAAACAAAGTATGATAACAATATAGCCTAACGTAATTTTAGTTCGTATACTTATCTTTAATCTATTTAACATTTATTTTCCTACCTTTACCTCACATAAACTCTATTATCTAGTATCATTGTACATCAAAAAGTAACAAAGTTTCTTCCTCTTAGGCTAAGAGAGTAATCTCTTTGCGAGGAATGCTTAACAAAGTTCACATTAAAAGGGTTTATCATCAAAAGTTATGGATGACTTTTGTTAAAACGTCTACTATGTAAATAAGTTGATTGGAGCGGAATTTGGGCGACTCCTTTGGGATTAGCGATAGAGGAACAAAGGCTAAAACCATCACAACCTGTGATAACGCCTTCGTGACCAACATCGTGTTTGGCCCGAGACCCTGCAGCGAAGCGTCAGCGACAAAGCGTCCAGTCGGAACGGAAATCAACCACACATTTTTATGATGAGCCAGTAAAAATTAATAAGTCCCATATTCTTTTCATATATATTTTATATTGGCCAATTTTGCCGAGACATAATTGATAGTAAGGAGAGAACAATTGTGGACATTTTCGTAAGACCAGGGGATTCTCTTTGGCATTTTAGTGAAGTGTTTAAAATACCTCTTCAACTAATTATAGATTCGAACCGAAATATTAAACTTCCATTTTTAAGGGTTGGACAACGCATTCGGATTCCGGGATTCGTGACAGTCAATTATCAACTAAAACAAGGAGATACTTTTTGGCAAATAGCGCAAAGCAGAAATCTCCCATTAGTAGCTATCTTTCTTGTCAATCCTGATTTAAATCCAAATCAATTACAAATTGACCAGACAATTCGCATTCCCCAACGAATCACACGGAGGCTCATCAATGGTAAACAAAATTATACTTACACGACCATGATGAACGATATCAAAAAACTACTCGATGCTTATCCGTTTCTACAAAGTTCTACAATTGGACATTCTGTTTTACAGCATGAAATCCCAGAGCTACTAATTGGGAACGGGGCTAAGCGTGTCCATTATAACGGCTCCTTTCATGCAAATGAATGGATTACAACTCCGATTATTTTAACTTTTATAAACGACTACTTACTCTCTCTCACCAATCAAAATACAATTCGCGGTTTATCCCTACTCCCACTTTACCAGCAAACAATCCTTTCTATCGTTCCGATGGTCAATCCCGATGGTGTTGATTTAGTATTACAAGGGCCACCTAATGAAGAAACATTAAGGAATCAGCTTATTACTTGGAATAACGGCAGCACCGATTTCTCTGGTTGGAAGGCAAATATACATGGTGTCGATTTGAACGATCAGTTTCCTGCAAAATGGGAGCTCGAAAACGCACGAAATCCAAAAACACCTGGCCCAAGAGATTTTGGAGGCCAACAACCTTTGTCCGAGCCTGAGGCCATTGCTATGGCTGATTTAACAAAGAAGCGCGATTTTGCCAGAGTTCTGGCGTTTCATACACAAGGTAGAGTGATTTATTGGGTAACTAAACTGTTACAACAAATTTAGACAAAACTATACAAACCTGTATAGAAGCATAGATTTATAACAGAATACCCTTCGTATCAAGCGATTGGTGCGAACTCCACGTTAATTGCTTTTAACTCCTAAAGCCTTGTGACCAAAGCGGAGCTGGAAACGGCAGACGTAACGGTGCGAAAGCAGAAAAAACAACAAGGATGGCATAAGCTGAAAAAAATCACTCAGTGTCCATAAAGGATCATCGTGACAACGGAAAACGGTGGCGCTAAGTGCTTTGACAATGGATGTTTAGCAGCGAAAGTCCTAAATCTCTTATGAGACAAGGAAGACGTTCAACGACTATCTCCTTGAGGGAGAGTAAAACCGCAAGCGAATGGCGGAAGAAAAATGTGGCTCTTATTAGAAGATAAGATGAAGATATAGTCTGCGCTTATGTGAAAGCATAAGAGGTCTACTCGTGAGAGAAAGACTGCATGAAGGGTTGCGCCTTCGTGTGAACAAGAAAAATATATACAAATATAAAAATGTTAACAACCTCTCTAAATAGGGTAATGTGTTTTTATCATAGTGAAAGAGAGGTGGTACGCATGGAATTAATGTCCATTGGGAAATTTGCTAAACGTGTTGGTGTAAATGTTGTAATTTTAAGAAGAATGGAGTAAAGGGCGAGTTTATGCATGCCCATGTATCTTCTGGCGGTACGAGATATTACTCTGTTGAACAATTAAAACAGTTCTGCAACGCACCATAAGCGACTTAACGACATTCGAACAAATCATTTACATCAGTGTTCTAATGAGATTGTGAAAACCAAGCCATCTCGTATTGTAAAGGAACATTTACATGTAAAAGGTATGATGAAAAATAAACATCTGGCGAAGGCGGTAGCCGGGCAAAAGTTATATGAATTCAAGCGGCAAATTCAATACAAATGTCAAAAATACAGAATTAAATTTATTGAAGCCGACAGATGGTTTCCATCATCAAAAACTTGTTCTTGTTGTGGACAAATCAACTCCAATATGAAACTGAAAGACAGATTATATATCTGCTCTTGCGGATTAAAGTTGGATAGAGATTTGAACGCAAGCATTAACTTAGCAAATTACTCAATCTAAGGAATGTAACTGACACTAAACCTTAGATGTGTACGCAACGATACTGCGGAATTTAAGCCTTTGGAGAGTCATACTAAATGGTAGTAGCTTTTTGCGAAACCAGACTCAGAGAAGAAGGAAGACACAAATACGAAAATCGGAAGATATAAGTTGTGTCACAGTAGAGATGTCTACATTTTTTAAGAAATGTATATGTTTTTCGTATCGGGTTTTGAAAATCTCGAACCACCAGAGTCAGAAATCCTGGTTAATGAGTTTAGCCGGGTTAGTGGCTACGAGCCTATCAATTCAGCAGGCAGTTATGCGGGCTATAAAGATTGGTTTATCCAGGATTGGCGTAGACCTGGATTCACTGTTGAGTTAGGTAGTGGTACAAATCCACTTCCACTTAGCCAATTCGAGGACATATACGAAGAGACATTAGGTATATTCCTTGCAGCATTGTATATGTAAGTGAAATCGATAATCTAAGAATAGTTCCCCTTGAGGATTTTTCATCTTAATTCAATTCTAAATAAATATCCCCAATCCCCTTTTACCTCTAAAGTGAATGGGGATTTTTTACCCTCTGATTGATTGCTTCTTGATAGTTCATCACCAAAAGTTGTGGATGACTTTTGTTAAAACGTCTACTATGTCAATAAGTTGATTGGAGTGGAGGCTGGGCGACTCCTTGGGGATTAGCGATAGAGGAACGAAGGCTAAAACCATCACGTCCTGTGATAACGCCTTCGTGACCAACATCGTATTGGCCCGAGACCCTGGAGCGAGCATCGCGAGTGAAGCGGCTCATCGGACGCCCCCAGGAAAGCGCCCAGCCGGAACGGAAATCAACCACACGTTTTGATGATGATCCTTCTTAGCAGAAATATGGACGTATTTGGAAAAATTACTTTGACAGGTAGAGTAATGTTTGCTAATATTACTCTGACAGATAGAGCAATAAAAAATAAGTAGGTGACTTATGGTTCGAAGTGACATCATCCGCGGACACTTAGATTCCATTATTTTAAGGCTAATTTTAGAGAAAGATCGTTATGGCTATGAAATTTCTCAGGAAATAAGTATCCGCACAAATAATCGTTTTCAAATTAAAGAAGCAACTTTGTACGCAGTTTTTCAACGTCTTGAGAAAAAGGAAATTATTGAAGCCTATTATGGTGATGTTTCACACGGAGGCAAAAGAAAGTATTACCGTATTACCCCGTTAGGCAAAGCTTATTTAAATGAGCTAGTAAAAGAGTGGTCGGAAGTAAAAGAAATTATCGACTTATTTATGGAGGGCTTAGAATGAAAAAAATAAAAAATCATATTGATGAGCTTTTTAAAGACATTCCTCGTAATA
Organism: Lysinibacillus sp. NPDC056232; assembly: GCF_042267565.1. Taxonomy (NCBI): domain Bacteria; kingdom Bacillati; phylum Bacillota; class Bacilli; order Caryophanales; family Bacillaceae; genus Lysinibacillus; species Lysinibacillus sp. NPDC056232. Next base: position 10,731 of record NZ_JBHJTF010000067.1, read on the forward strand.
AAGAAACAGAGATGGTTAAACAAGAAATCATTCAAAATCTTGAAGAAAAAGTATTTTATTTAATGGATCAAGGGAAAGAACAAGAGGATGCCATCAACAAAGCCATCGTAGAGTTTGGAGATATTGAGGATTTAAAAAAGGAATTAGGCGTAAAGGAGCCTAAAAAGAAAAACATGGCTAAATTAAATTTAGAATTCTCTATATGGGGTAGTGGCTTAATAATTGCATTTTTTATTTTTATTAATCTTTACTATACACCACATACAATTTGGGCAATCTATCCGATCTTCGCAATATTATGGTGGCCTTTATCTATGTACTTCGTTTGGTCACGTAAGAAATGGAGGGAATAAAACATGAAGAACTTAATTAGCTTTTCAATTGTTGGCAGTTTGATGACAATGATTTTTTTAGGAATCGTCAATTATACGACATCACCCCAGGAAATTTGGTTTATTTACCCGTGCTTACTAGTTTTACTATGGCCCATTACTTTATTTTTCATGTCTAAAAGAATGTATAAACAATATTCTCTTGTTTGTAGTGCCATGATTATTGCTTTTCTTATCATTGAAAATTATTTATACTCACCTGATTATATATGGTTCATATATGCGGTTTATCCAATCATCTGGTGGCCAATTCTTATGTATTTAGAAGAAAAAGCAAAAACATTAAAAATTGCACTGATAGGCTGTGCAAGTACCATCATTTATTACTCCTTTTTAAATATCACTTTATCCCATCCATACCCTTGGGCGATCTATCCAGCATTTTTAGTAATTTGGTGGCCCTTAGCTTTATACCACGCACAAAGAAAAACGTTTGTAGCATTTTCTGTTACCGCTACAGTTCTTATCAGCATCTTTTTTATTACAGTAAATATTGTCTCTTCACCAGGAGTAATATGGGCGTTTTATCCAATCTTCGTAGTCCTATGGTGGCCCCTTAGCATGTACTTTTATGTTTATAAAAGAAAAATGTACAATTCAACAGCTCTTTCTAAAAAAATCTAAAAATTTAGATAATATTCCGCGTGTTCGCAGGGGGGAATTAGATGAAAAAGATAATGAAATTTATAAAATATACTGTAATCATTACAATCGTATTACTCATAACAGCGCTTTTATTCCCTACATGGACTTCCCATATTAAAGGTAATAACAGTGTAAGTGCATTAGAGCAAGTAAAGATAAATGGAAGTAATCATGAAGTTATGATACGTGGCAAAGATAAGGATAATCCCGTTATTATTTTTGTCCATGGAGGGCCTGGATGTTCAGAAATACCGTATGCCAGTAAGTATCAAAACTTATTGGAAAACAATTTTACGGTCGTGAATTACGACCAAAGAGCAAGCGGAAAATCATATCATTTTTTTGAGGATTATTCTAATCTTTCATCAGACTTACTCGTAGATGACTTATTGGCCTTGACGGAGTATATATCAGATCGTCTTGGCAAAGAAAAAGTAATATTAATTGGCCATTCTTATGGTACGTATATTGCAACTCAAGCTGCCTCTAAAGCTCCTGAAAAATATACAGCATATGTTGGAATTGGACAGATAAGTGATATAGTAGGAAGCGAAATTGACGGTTTGAACTACGTTATTCAGCAAGCAGAAAAAGCTGGCAATACAGATGATGTTCAATATTTACAAGAGTTAACTGAACAAATTAAAAATGGTGAGCTGATTACTCCACGGAATTATGTTGCAAAATATGGTGGATCTTCGAGACTTATTGATAACCCTGATGGGAATATCATAAATACTATGTTATTCAGTCGTGAGTATAACTTATTAGATGTGATTCGTTACAACTATGGGCTATCCTATTCTCAAAAAACTCTACTTGAGGAATTAACGAAAAACCAAAACCCATTACCTACTAAAGTAAAAAAGCTTGAATTACCATTCTATTTTGTTATGGGTAAATATGATTATAACACTTCATCTAATGCAGCAAAAAAATACTTTGATATGATTGAAGCCGATAAAAAAGAATTTATTGCCTTTGAACAATCAGCTCATTATCCACAATTTGAAGAGAAGGAAAAATTTTATGAATGGATGCGCGATACTTTTATAAAATAAATGCAATTGTAATAATTTCATAATCTTGAATCCAGTCACATTATTAATGGGGATATTCTTACAATTTGTTTTTTTCAAGAAATTAATCTGCCCTATTTATTTAATAAGAGCGTGTTTTAATCAATTTTTCATATGCCCTGGATATAAGTTGATTGGAGTGGAGACTGGGCGACTCCTTGGGGATTAGCGATATAGAGGAACGAAGGCTAAAAGCATCACGTCCTGTGATAACGCCTTCGTGACCAACATCCTGTTGGCCCGAGACCCTGGAGCGAGCCTTGCGAGTGAAGCGGCTCATCGGACGCCCCCAGGAAAGCGCCCAGTCGGAACGGAAATCAACTAGACGTTATGGTGATGAGCCACTCATCTGGTTAATATCATTAATATAATCAACCTTTATTACAACAGCAATTGAAGTTATCGATATAGTCAATAGCAACGTTTGCTGTAGCCCACATTATTTATTTACTATATAATTTAGTTATTAAATATTTTAATGGGCAGTGATACTATGTCAAAAAATGAGCAATTGCACAATGTGGAAATCATTATGAAAGAGATGCTTGAAATACAGCATACATCGAAAATGTTTATAAATCTTTTATCTGAGGGAGAATCATTATCTCAAAACCAACTAATCCTCCTACTTCAGCTAAAGATTAATGGTGGTATGAAAGCAACAGAAATTGCTGAGTCCTTTAGTGTAACACCTGGAGCCGTTACATCAATGTGCGATAAACTAGAAAAGTTGGAATTAGTAGAGCGGATTAGAGAGAAAGAAGATCGTCGTGTTGTAAAAATGATTTTAACAAATAGCGGTGAATTGAAGGTTCAAGATTTATTTTTAAAGTTTCCACAAGAAAAACTGATAGACATGGCAAAAATATTGCGTGAGGTTAATCAGTTAATGAAAAAAATTTTTTAGGATTTCATAAAATTGAAATCCTTTTTTTATTGCCCAGAAAATACATAAAAGCTCATGGCAAATTTTTTGTTC
>NZ_JBHJTF010000068.1:0-11962 GCF_042267565.1 Lysinibacillus sp. NPDC056232
GGAGTTAAAAGCAATTAACGTGGAGTTCGCACCAATCGCTTGATACGAAGGGTATTCTGTTATAAATCTATGCTTCTATACAGGTTTGTATAGTTCTGTCTAAATTTGTTGTAACAGCTTAGTTACCCATAACGCCAGTACCGATAAATGCAATACTCTCTTTTCCCATATGTACATACTCCTTTGTATCAAGGCTATCGATCAATTATTATTAACCAATAGCACCTATTTTCATCTTTCAGTGTAGTTCAATAAGTGCGATAATTCAAACTTCTCTTATTAACTTGTACTAAAAACTTTATGCGCTGCATATATACGAGTAAATCAATTTCACCTTGGTGTAATGAAGACAAAAAAAAGAGAGCAGTAGATGGGGTATCACTGCTCTAAAGGGGAAATGAGAATGTTGCTGTGTTCAAAATAAGTATTCCCCACCAAATTGCTTTTTAAACATATTATTTAAAAAGTTTTATACTCTGAATACTGGAACATTCTTTCAATCTTCTTGACCTTCTTCTTCTTCAAATGTTGTCTGTCTATAATAAGTATTCATTAACTGATCTAATCTGCGACTCAGTTGAATGGTTTTCGCATTTTGTAACCCGTTCTCTACACCTGAACGAATCATCATCTCACGAGTTTGTTCCATTTGTTTCAAGAGTAGATTGACCATTCATAACCCTCCACACACAAATAATCATACCATTATTATACATTTATATTTCATTTCTTACAGCATTAACTTACGACAATGTTCGACAAATTAGCTTCTTGGAACTTCTTGATAAGTATAGATTACGCGTCCATTTTGTTTGGCCTCACCTCTAAAATGTTTAAATAAAGGATGTTTTACAAGTACTTCTCGAAACTCATAAAAGTGTTCCTTTTCTATCTCTATACTTTTTAATTCCCCGTTTTGTAATTGTTTAAGCATATTTTCGTATTTTTCCATTTTTCTATTCCTCTCTTTTTTAGCATTCTGTGTCTTTAATTATGAATTATTCAAAAAAGGCTTTACGTTTCCCATTTTTTCATGCAAACTGTATATTATTAGTCGATGAAGGAGCTGACTGTCTGTGAAAATAGCTGAAGTTGGAAATATTATCGAGTTTAAAGATGGCTTACAAGGTATAGTCGAAAAAGTAAATGAAAATTCGGTGATCGTTGATTTAACATACATGGAGAATTTCGATTCCCTTGAAATTGAAGAAAAGACGGTCGTCAACCATAAACGTTACAAAATTTTATATACAAATGAAGCTCAATAGTCTGAATAGTCCCTATTTGTCTTTATAGATGATATGGGACTTTTTTTTTGTTAAAATTAAAAGCATGGAGGTCGAATGATGCTTACAAATTCGAAACAAACAATAATATGGCTCCTTTCTTTATTATTCGTTTATGGCATGCTTGCTTTTACCTTTGCTAACCAAGCTGTATTTTGGTACCTATATGCATTTACTTTACTTGTATGTATTGCGATTGCAATTTTAGCTGGTAAAATTGAAGATCAGTTAACAACATGGAAATTTTTACTTTTCGGTATTGGATACGGTACAATAACATACGGTATTATACGCTTTGGCTATTGGCTTGCACCATATATTAATGCTTCATCGGTACAATCAGTACAAAAGTTTTTAGCAAATTATGGACCACAGAATATTTGGCACTATATTTTACTCGTATTCATTGTTGCTATTGGTGAAGAGCTCTTTTGGCGTGGCTATGTTCAACAACAGTTAAAACGCTTTATGCGACCTACTTTTGCCGTCATTGTAACAGCGATTTTATGTGCAATCTCTATTGCAATAAGCGGCTTTATACTTGGTATGATTGCTGCACTTGTAACCGGCCTTATTTGGGGCTTGTTATATGAATGGCGTAAGAGTATGCCACTTGTTATTGTATCCCATGTAGTGTTTGTACTACTCCTATTTTTAGTGTTACCTTTAACATAATAACATTAAAATTTGGAAACATTTTCTCTTTACCAACGTTTAATTAAAAAAGGAGGGCTTTTCATGGAAAAAAAATTATTTTCTCTACCCGCATTATTATTAACAGCTGTTTTAGTCGTAGGATGTAATACTTCTGACAAAACAGAGGATTCTGATGCTCAAAAAAATGAGCCATCAAATACTGAACAACAGCAACAACCATCATCTACGGATAAAGCGGTAGATGACTCACAAGAAACGCCTACAACCAATGAAACAAATAAAGACACTACAGACAATGAAGATAGTGCAACTAAAACAAAACAAGAAGTTAACTATGTACAAAAAGGCAAAGACAAAACTGAAACAGCAAGCGAATCAAAAAGCGCTGATCAAGGCTATAAAATGCAACAACTACCTGGATTTACACTTTCTCAAGAAGAACCAGGTAAAGACATGTTAGTTTCTAATGAAAATGCTGAAGTATTCATGCGTATCGAAGATGTGTCACAATCAAGCTATGATGAAGCAAAAACAACTATGCAAGATTATATGAATGCTGTTGGTGATACATCATCATTATCTTCTGAGGATCTAGCTGCATTTAAAGATGTTAAAAACATTGAAGGTTATGTTGTGAATTTTGCTGAAGAAAAAGAAAAAGTAATCGGCGTTGTTTTTGAAAAAGATGGTTTAATTATAAAATTAACAATTCACGATAATGAGGAACTAGATTTAACAGATGCTATGCTTAAAATGGCAGCAACTATTTCTAAAAAATAATGATTCAAAAAAGACTGTAGACAAACTTGTTTGCTCTACAGTCTTTTTATTATTTTTAATAGGGTTTATACCATTAACTGCGTTGATTTCCGTTCCAATTGGGTGATTGTCCAAAGAGTGGCTAAGAGCGGTCACGAGGGCGTTATTACAGGGTGGGATACATTTAGCCTTCGACGCCTCCCTTATCGATGACGCTAATCTCCAAGGGGGCGTTCTAGAATTTTTTTTGGCATACAGGTTTAAGCTTCACCTTGTCATTACCCTAACCTTTTTAAAGCGACTACCTAAATAAAAAAGTTGCCTCAAATTCTTGAGACAACCCTTTTTAATAAGACAAATCTTTAATAGACAGTCCTAATTTTTTTAATAAAGTGATAGCTTGCTCTTTTTCTTCAATAGATAGCACACTCATCAATTCATGTAAATGCAGTTCGTGTTTTGGAAATAGTTCTCCCATAAATGCTTCACCTTTGTCCGTAATTTCTGCATAAGTAACACGACGATCTGACGGACAGGAAACACGTAATAAATATCCTCTTTTTTCAAGTTTGTCAATGACATACGTAATAGACCCACTAGCAAGCAAAATTTTATTGCCAATTTGCTGTAATGGCTGTCTTCCTTTATGATAAAGAAGCTCTAAGACAGCAAATTCAGTAGGGTTTAGTCCATTCTCTTGAAAAAATTGTTGGGTTGTCTCATTAATTGCTTTATGTGCACGTGATAATACGATATATAATTTTAAAGATTGCTTTATATCTTCTGACGTCATATCCTTTTCCTTTCAATTCGCTTTTATACATGCCATTATAGCGATATTAGAAAAGCATTGTCAAAAGCAATATTTGATTCTAAGCCTTGTATGGTCGTTTATGGTACACATTGACTCTTTTTATGTTACTAAATAAGCAGAATCTTTCGCGGACACATCCATTGTATCCACCTGATTAAATGTGTAAATTGGGAATTGTAAGTGGAAGCATGTCCCCTTCTGTAATTCACTATTCACACCTATTACACCTTCATGCTCTTCAATCACCTTTTTCACGAAAGCAAGGCCTAGTCCTGTCCCTGCTGATTTCGTCGTGTAAAAAGGTTGGAATAAGTTTTGAAGGGTAGCACTGTCCATGCCGACACCTTCGTCTTTAATCAGTAATTCTACAATCGCACAGTCAGCATTCATTTCTACTGTGATCGTTCCACCATTATTCATGGATTCCATCGCATTTTTAATAAGATTCATGAACACTTGCTTTAAGCGATTCTCATTGCCACCAATGTATACTTGTGTAGAAGGAGAAATGTATTGAATCATAATATTTTTCATAAGCGCATCTGGAAGCATAAACTCAATCACTTGCTTTACAATGTTATCTAGCTCTAGTAATTCCACTTTCATACTTGTTGGCTTGGACAATACTAAAAGCTCGGATAAAATTTGTTCCATCCGTTGGAGTTCACTATCGATGACAGATAAGTACATACGGGACTCTTCATCAGCATTTAGCTTTAATAATTCGGTAAAGCCCTTTAAAGAAGTTAATGGATTACGAATTTCATGGGCGATACTTGCGGCCATTTGACCGACAACATTTAAAGCTTGCTGATGTTCAACTTTATGTTGAAGTTGTTTCTTTTCTGTTTCATCATTAATGACTGTGACAATAATATTGTTATATTCATCATAGATACTTGAAATTTCATAATAGCAAGGGCTAATAACTGGCGTTTCATCGACTACATGAATATTTGCATGCTTTTCACCCATCAGTTTAGAAAGGTATGATGTAATTTGGCCTTTCTTCAACGTAAATGTATCAAAGATGTGCTGGTGTGCCTTATGCAGAAGCTGCGATTTTTCTATTTTTAAATACATCTCAGCATATTTATTTAGCCCAAGAATAATCCCGCTAGCGTCACTTACAATAATAGCGTACGGTAAGTGATCATAAGCATGGAAAGATTGTGATCTCTCCTGCTCTTGACTAACATATAGTTCATGAGCTACATCATTATTTAACGTTGAAATTTGCGCAACAATTTCTTCTGTGTTCGGATCATAAAAACATTTGAAGGACATCATTTCAAATTCATTACCAGTTGTTCGAATATTGAAGATTTCTTCTGATCTCAAATCACTTTGTAATTGTTTAACGAACTTTGCCCAATTTAAATTAGATGGCTCGTCCATTGTTAAATAGTCAATATACGAAGAATTGAGGTTAAAAAGTTTACTAGCAGCCTCATTCACGTTCAAAATTTTACCTACTTTATTAAGAATAAGTGTTGGTGACGAAGTACTTGTCATAAGATTTCCAAAACATTGATTAATATCATTTTGCTTCAACTTTCTCACCGAACCTTTCAATAGAGTAAAAAACCCCTTAATCGAATTTTGAGCCTTTACTATACTTTATGACTGCACGATTCTATTATTACAAAATTTAGTAAATTTAAGTATTTAAAATTATTTCACGAACTGTTCACAAAATAAATAGGCAAAAAGGATTATATTGTACGACAGCTACTTGACTGTTACAATTAGAAATTGAAAGGAAGATTATTGCATGAATACTATTTTAACTACATTAAACGCAAAGTATATTCACACAAATTTAGCATTGCGTTATTTAAAAGGTGCTGCTTTACCAGAATTTAATCCAATCATTGCAGAATATACAATTAAAGATCCTGCTTTTAATATTGTATCAGATTTGTTTCAAAAAAAACCTGATATTGTAGGATTTAGTTGCTATATTTGGAATATTGAAGAAACTATTCACGTCATCAAGATGTTAAAAACTGTCTGTCCAAATGTTAAAATTTTGCTCGGAGGTCCTGAAGTTTCTTACGATTCTCACCATTGGTTACGTAGAATTGAAGAGGTTGATTTTATTGTTATGGGTGAAGGAGAAACTTCCTTTAAACAGTTACTACGCCATTTGCATGGAGAAATTGCATTGGAGGATGTTCCAGGGATTTGTTACTTAGAGGATGGTAAAGTACGGATTCACGCACAAGCACCAAAAATAGATTTACGTGAATTGCCAAGTCCATTTCGTTTTGAGGAGGACCGCTCTCATCTAAGCAAACGAATTCAATATATTGAAACAAGTCGAGGCTGTCCATTTAGCTGTCAATTTTGTTTATCTTCTATTGAAGTAGGGGTTCGTTATTTTAACCGAGAAAAAATAAAAGAAGATATTCGATTCTTGATGGACAATGGTGCACGTACTATCAAATTTGTTGACCGTACATTTAATATAAGCCGCAGCTATGCAATGGAAATGTTCCAGTTTTTAATCGATGAACATAAGCCAGGGGTTGTATTCCAATTTGAAATTACCGCAGATATTATGCGTCCTGAGGTTATCCAGTTTTTAAATGATAACGCACCAAAAGGTCTTTTCCGTTTTGAAATTGGTGTTCAATCAACGAATGATTTAACAAATACTCTTGTGAAGCGCCGTCAAAACTTTGAAAAACTAACGCGTACAGTGACGATGGTCAAAGAAGGTGGAAAGATTGATCAGCATTTAGATTTAATCGCTGGTTTACCAGAGGAGGATTATGCAAGCTTCCGTCAAACCTTTAATGATGTTTTCGCAATGCGACCAGAAGAATTACAGCTTGGATTCCTTAAGCTTCTGCGTGGTACAGGCCTGCGTCTAGAGGCTGAAAAATTCGGCTATACGTATGTGGACCAATCTCCTTACGAGATCTTCTCAAACAATGTCTTAACATTTGATGATATTGTACGCATTAAACATGCTGAGGATGTACTTGAGAAATACTGGAACGATCACCGTATGGATCATACGATTGAATATTTAGTAACGGAAGTCTTTGAAACACCATTTGATTTCTTCCAAAACTTCGGTACTTATTGGGAAACAAAAGGCTGGTCGCGTATCGGTCATCAGCTCGAGGATTTATTCCTTCGTTTATTAATGTTTTTAGAAACTGTAGAGGGTGCTGATTTAACTATCATTCAAAGCCTAATGCAACTAGATTATTTAATGATTCAACAGTTCCAGCCACGTAAATTATGGTGGAAGGAGCGCCCTACAGAGGAACAACAAAAAGCACTTTATAATGCTTTACGTGAAAACCCTGCAATTGCAGGTGAGGTATTCGCCAGCTTCAATCTATCTGAAAAAGAGTTGTTTAAACATACGCTCATTATTCCACACCACATAGATTTCCAGAATTTCTCAAAAGGCAAAATTGTACAAAAAAACGGCTATCTATTAACTTACTTCCGTCACGGTCAAGCACCATATTTTGCAACAATCAACTCTATATAATAAGAAACGCTAGTCCTTTAATAAAATTAGGACTAGCGTTTTTTCATTCATAAAAAATTCTTAAATTTATCAGTTACCTAAAAGTGAAACCAAACAATTACTTTTTTAATCGACCATATTGTCAGAAAAAACCATAATTTTATTACGCTTAACAGAAGCTCTTAGAGGCATTACCCTAAAAAAGTTTAGTACGAAATCCTCAACCCACTAACACCCTACTCTTGTAAATATTACCTATTAATAAACCATAATAATCAGGAAAAACAATTTAAAATTTTTTGACAACTTTGTGGCGCCAGCAGTTTTTTTGTCAATTAAACAATCTAAGACTCTTTTATGAATAGATTTTCTACTAAGGTAATCTAAATGAAGTTCCTTAAAATCCTTGTTTTTAGGTACCATATAAATATTAAGGAAATTAAAAAAGAGCTAAATTAGCTCTTTCTTAATTTTTTAGTACTTTACCCAATAATTACACGTTCCTTAGGATAGTGATAACTTGATTTTTTGCCTCTACCACCACCACCAAGAGTGTAAAGGAAGGAGATTAAACCGACACGACCAACAAACATTAAAATCATAATGATAATTTTACCAATTACAGATAAATCAGAGGTGATCCCTAAAGACATCCCACACGTTCCGAACGCTGATGTAATTTCAAAAATAATTTGAATCAGTGATGCGTGTGGCTCAGTAATGAGTAAAATAATTGTCGCAACTAATACCATAAAGAATGCCAATAAAATAACAACAAACGAGCGGAATACATCGATTAAATGTATTTCACGTCCGAATACTTGAATATCTTCCCTTCCTCGTGAAAAGGTAATTAGGAATAGAATAGCCATAGCGAACGTTGTTGTACGTATCCCGCCACCAACTGAACTTGGTGAAGCACCAATAAACATTAAAAAACTCATAAAAATATCTGTCGCTTCACTAAAAGTTGTGACATCGTATGTCGTAAGTCCAGCTGATCGTGTTGAAACAGAATGGAACATTGCAGAAAAAAGAGCCTCATGCCAAGACATTCCCTTAAAGGAATGGAATGATTCAAGCAATAAAATAACGAGAGCCCCTACCGCAAATAAAATTGCATATGTGGAGGTTGTTATCTTTGTAAATAAACTAAAGCGGAAATTTGCATGGCGATTAAGTAAATACGATTTCACTTCAATTAATACTGGGAAGCCTATCGCACCAAGTACGATTAATACCATCGTTATTACTTGAACAAAGTAATCGTTATGAAATGGAAGTAAACTCATACCTGTAATATCAAAGCCACCATTTGTAGTAGCAGAAATGGAGGCAAAGACACCATGCAGCGTGGCCTCCTCAAAAGTATCGAAATATTTTGTAAAGTGTAAAGTTAAAATAAGCGCACCCATCGCTTCAATACCGATTAAGATTTTCAATATTTCCCGAATTAATTGAACAACCCCTGACAAATTGTATTGATTATGGTCGATCATAATCAACTGACGCTCACGCATTCCTATTTTTTTCCCAACAAGTAACCAGACAAAGGTACCAAGTGACATAATGCCAATTGCGCCAAGCTGTAAAATGACAAGTACCATCACGAGTCCAAATGTTGTATAGCTTTCAGATATATTGAATGTTGTTAAACCTGTTACACTAACTGCGCTTACTGCCGTAAACAAGCTATCTAATAACGAAACATTAACACCTTCTTGATGAACGCCTGGTAGCCGTAGTAACAGGAAGGAAATCGCTATAGCTATAAAATAATAAGAGACAAGCACCTGAAAAGGTGTAACAAGTCTATTTTTTGATCTTTTCCAGGGCACTTTGACAACCCCTTCCTTATATGATGCCAAACTCGATAGATATTAGTATAGGAAAAATACTTAAAAAAAGAAAGAGGAATAGTACGACTATTCCTCTTAATGATTATTGAGCTTTATTTTTATAACGAACTCCCACTAAATAACCTACTAATGCGATGGCCACTAGTACAATCCAGAAAGTTAACTCCCACACAGTTGAATGTGGAAACTCTGCAGGTAAAACACCCACCTTCTCATGTGCCAAAGTTAATACAACAAGCTTCACGCCTACCCAGCCTACAATTAAAAACGCAGCAGTTTCAAGTGAAGGATAGTCATTTAATATTTTTACAAACCATTGTGCCGCAAATCGCATCATGATAACCCCGATAAACCCTCCAAGTAACATGACGATAAATTGTCCACCATTAATGCCACCAATATCAAAGTTTCCTAACTCTGGTAAAGTTACAGCAATGGCAACTGCCGCAAGCATAGAATCAATAGCAAATGCAATATCCGCGGCCTCTACCTTAAGCACTGTCATCCAAAAACCGGAGCCCTTTTTCCCCACTTCTTCGTTAGCTTCTTCTTCTGAATCCTTTTTATAACGCAAGTCATATATATTTTTGGCGGACATGAATAATAAATAAGCTGCTCCCAACGCTTGAATTTGCCAATAATTCACTAATACTGTAATGACAAAGAGTGCTGAGAATCGGAAAATTAATGCGCCGAATAAACCATAAAACAGTGCTTTTTTTTGTTGTTCTTGTGGTAAATGCCTCACCATCACAGCCATTACAACTGCATTATCTGCAGCTAATAACCCTTCTAATACTACAAGTACAATAAGTACCCAACCGTATTGTAATACAATTGATTCCATTCATGTGCCTCCTCTAAAGCTCTGTATACCCAAAACAGTCATTACTATACGAGTTCAAAAGAAAAAGACCTCTGCCTCTATAAAAAGGCAAAGGTCTCGCTTAGCAAATACATAACTGACACTTCATCAGCACCTCTCTATTACTAGTAGTACTAGTATAGAGTTATTCGCTTATCACACCCGATGGTAAAAACCATGTAATGACGAATGTAATCCAGATACATCGCTCGTATCTGTTAGCTACTCCCCTTTGACAAAACGTCGAAGGTATTTCTTCTGTAAACTTATTATAGCACTATCAAATATGGGTAGCAAAATTTCCTACCTCTACTATATAAGAGAAGGCTCTGATTTCAGCTGCGGGCTACTCGTTTTCCTGCGGGCGAGCATTGAGCCGCTTGCTTCAACTCTCGTGAATTACTACTTGAAGTCACCTTATTTGAATTTGATAACTTTTATCTTCTTTATGCGCTAAATAAAAATCAATCATTCTAGGCATAGTCTGTATAAAGTCGGGGCATGTAATACCACCTTTTTTCAAAATAGTAACTGCTTCCGATGTATCGAATTTAGCATCCCAAGTTAAATAATCTAAAGTTTCTTGCTCAACCCTTAGATTTTGTCGAATAAGTGGCACTTGCAAAGATAGTCTTGCTAGTGTTACCGGTAATCGTCCCTTAGGATAATGGTTCGTTAATAACTTTACCATCGTCCGATACACTTCCTGCACAGGATGCGGATTTGGGTCCGTTAGATGCAAAGTTTTCCCTTCAGCACATTTTTCATCAACTAAATAAGTCGAAGCGTTTATAATGTAATCCACTGGCACCACATTTATTGTAGATTTCGATTGACCAATATACGGGATAAAAGGTAGACATTTTAATTTATCCACCATATTTAAAAAGAAATAAGGCCCATCGAATTTAATCGTCTCTCCTGTTTCAGAATGTCCACGCACGATACCAGGTCGAATAATTGTCAGTGGTATTTCTGATTTCAAATCCTCCACTCGATGCTCAGCTTCATATTTTGTTTCCTCATAATAGTTTTTAAATGCATGCGGGCGAATTAATTCATTTTCACGCAAAATACCTTCACGTATTCCTGCCACATACGCTGTACTAAAATACATATAGCGTCTTAAGTTCGGAAGTGTCCGAACAAAATCATTGACCATAGTTGTACCATGCACATTTACTTTCCATGCGATATCGCGTGGTACGGCTAAATCATATATTGCAGCTAGATGCCAGAGCACCTCTATTTGAGGTACAATTTCCTGTACAGCTTGGTTTTCTAGACCGAGACTTGGTAATGTAATATCTCCCTCTACAATATGAATAGAACAGGTAGGAAACTCTGCCAGTATATTTGCTCTTGCTAAATTTGCTTTTACTAATTCGCCAGCTAAAACAATAGTGATTACTTCCTGTGATTGATTTTTTCGAAATAACTCTCGTATTAATTGACTTGAAATAAAACCCGGAAAACCTGTAAAAAAATGAACCCCCATCTTTCATCCCCCCCTAAACTTACCGCTTCTTCCTTGTTGTTTTATCCAATCAATTATGCCTCGGCAATTCTTGAGAGGTAGACTGTAGTTTTTTTATCCCAGGAAAGGTGGCAAGTGTTGTTTCTAAAGGCTTCGTTATTTTCTCATTAACCTCTGTTGGACTTGCACCAGGATAATTGGTAACAACGATGCCTATTGATGAACGTAATTCAGGAATAAGCGAATCGGTATTTTTAATAATGAAACGCCACCTCATATAATGACTAATAGCATCGTAACTATTGTAAAAACAGGCCTTTTAATAGAAAAATTACTAATGTTCATTATTACAAGCTCCTTTTAATCTCTTCCTTTCTATAATACCCGAAAAGCAGAATATTTTATGAATTTAGAAACTTCCCCATTTTTTATAGGTTTAAAATATAACTCACCGCCAAAATTAGGAGATGCAATTTGTTTAAGCATATGCCATATGTAAGTTGATTGGAGTGGAGACTGGGCGACTCCTTGGGGATTAGCAATAGAGGAACGAAACGAAGGCTAAGAACATCACGTCCTGTGATAACGCCTTCGTGAACCAACATCGTGCTGGCCCAAGCGGCTCATCGGACGCCCCCAGGAAGCTTTGCTCTGTGTGAAAGCGTAGCGACAGCAACAATTGTTTTATCTGTGCGAAAGCGTAGCGACAGCAACAATTGTTTTATCTGTGCGAAAGCGTAGCGACAGCAACA
>NZ_JBHJTF010000069.1:0-5532 GCF_042267565.1 Lysinibacillus sp. NPDC056232
GCCCCCAGAGAGTACCCCAGTTAAAAACATTTTATACACTTCAATAAAAAGGTATAAAAATGCCGTTTCAGCGAAACCTTCATATTATGCACATCAAAAAATTAAAAACATTAGGATAGAAATCAATGTCATAAGGATTACTTATTGAAAAAGATAATATTAATGTAATTTACTTATGAATATAAATGCGCTATCATGGGTATTGGAGAAAAGATGCTTTAAAATTTATATAGGCCTTTTCAAAAAGATATTTAGGGGGA
This sequence comes from Lysinibacillus sp. NPDC056232, assembly GCF_042267565.1. Classification (NCBI taxonomy): domain Bacteria; kingdom Bacillati; phylum Bacillota; class Bacilli; order Caryophanales; family Bacillaceae; genus Lysinibacillus; species Lysinibacillus sp. NPDC056232. The sequence goes on from NZ_JBHJTF010000069.1 coordinate 261, forward strand.
TCCGCAAATGGCACAAGGTAATTTACACAACAGCCGCGCATCATTCGAAGTTAATGGTAAAACTTATAATTACTATGACTTAGCTGCGATTGAAAAAGCTGGCGTTGCAAAAGTTTCAAACCTTCCTTACTCAATCAAAGTATTATTAGAATCAGTTTTACGTCAATATGATGCATATGTTATCAAAGAAGAGCACGTAAACGAATTATCAAAATGGGGTAACGGCGCAGATCCAGAAGCAGAAGTACCATTCAAACCTTCACGCGTAGTATTACAAGACTTCACTGGTGTACCAGTAGTAGTTGACCTTGCTTCTCTACGTTCTGCTATGAAAGAAATGGGCGGCGACCCAAGCAAAATCAACCCTGCTATTCCAGTTGACCTTGTAATTGACCACTCAGTACAAGTTGACAAATACGGTAATGCATCTGCATTAGCAGCAAACATGGACCTAGAATTCGAACGTAATGCTGAGCGTTATAACTTCTTAAAATGGGCTCAAACTGCTTACAATAACTTCCGTGCTGTACCACCAGCAACTGGTATCGTTCACCAAGTAAACTTAGAGTATTTAGCTCCAGTTGTACACGTAAACGAAAATGCTGACGGTACATTCGAAACTTTCCCAGATTCAGTAGTAGGTACTGACTCACATACAACAATGATCAACGGTATCGGCGTTCTTGGATGGGGCGTTGGTGGTATCGAAGCTGAAGCAGGTATGCTTGGTCAACCTTCATACTTCCCAATCCCAGAAGTTATCGGTGTTAAATTAGTTGGCGATCTTCCAAACGGAACTACTGCTACTGACTTAGCATTAAAAGTAACTCAAGTATTACGTCAACGTGGCGTAGTTGGTAAATTCGTTGAGTTCTTCGGACCTGGCGTAACTAAATTACCACTAGCTGACCGTGCGACAATCTCTAACATGGCTCCTGAATATGGTGCTACATGTGGTTTCTTCGCAATTGACGAAGAATCATTAAACTACATGCGTTTAACTGGTCGTGACGAAGAGCACATCGCGGTTGTAGAATCTTACTTAAAAGCTAACCACATGTTCTTCGATCCAACTTTAGAGCCAGTTTACACTGACGTATTAGAAGTAAACTTAGATGAAATCGAACCAAACCTTTCTGGTCCAAAACGTCCACAAGACTTAATTCCACTATCTCAAATGCGTTCTCGTTACAAAGAAGCAGTAGTGGCACCACAAGGTACACAAGGTTTCGGTTTAACTGAAGATGAATTCGCAAAAACTTCTGTAGCTAAATTCGCTGAAGGTGATGTAGAAATCCCAACAGGTGCTGTAGCAATCGCTGCTATCACTTCTTGTACAAATACATCTAACCCATACGTATTAATCGCTGCGGGATTAGTTGCGAAAAAAGCTGTAGAAAAAGGTCTAACTGTGCCTAAATGGGTAAAAACTTCTTTAGCACCAGGTTCTAAAGTAGTAACTGGTTACCTTGAAGATTCAGGTTTACAAACTTACCTTGACCAAATCGGTTTCAACACTGTAGGTTACGGTTGTACAACATGTATCGGTAACTCAGGTCCATTACTTCCTGAAATCGAAGACGCTATCAAAGAGAACGACTTATTCGTAACTTCAGTTCTTTCTGGTAACCGTAACTTCGAAGGTCGTGTACACCCACTTGTAAAAGCTAACTACTTAGCTTCACCACCACTTGTTGTTGCTTATGCACTTGCTGGTACTGTGGATGTTGACCTACAAAAAGATTCATTCGGTAAAGACAAAGATGGCAACGAAGTATTCTTCGCTGATATCTGGCCTACAACTGAAGAAGTTAACGCAGTATTAGGTACTGTAGTTAACCGTGAATTATTCCAAAAAGAATACGAAACTGTATTCACAGCGAACGAAAAATGGAATGCAATTGAAACATCAACTGAGTCTCTATACACATTTGATGACAAATCAACTTACATCCAAAACCCACCATTCTTCCAAGGTCTTGCAAAAGAGCCAGAAGCTATCAAAGGCTTAGAAGGCTTACGCATTATGGCGAAGTTCGGTGACTCAATTACAACTGACCATATTTCTCCAGCTGGTGCAATCGGTAAAGAAACACCTGCAGGTAAATATTTAATCGAAAACGGTGTTGCAATCCGTGACTTCAACTCATACGGTTCTCGTCGTGGTAACCACGAAGTTATGATGCGTGGTACATTTGCAAACATCCGTATCCGTAACCAAGTTGCTCCAGGTACAGAAGGTGGTTTCACTACTTACTGGCCAACAGGTGAAGTAGAGTACATCTATGACGCATGTATGAAATACCAAGAGCAAGGTACTGGCTTAGTAGTACTTGCTGGTAACGACTACGGTATGGGTTCTTCTCGTGACTGGGCTGCTAAAGGTACGAACTTACTTGGTATCAAAACAGTTATCGCACAATCTTACGAGCGTATCCACCGTTCTAACTTAGTAATGATGGGTGTTCTTCCACTTCAATTCATGCCAGGTGAATCGGCTGATACTTTAGGCTTAACTGGTAAAGAAGAAATCTCTGTTAACATTACTGATAACGTAAAACCACGTGAAATCTTAACAGTTACGGCTAAATCTGAAGACGGCTCAGTTAAAACGTTCCAAGCTTTAGCTCGTTTCGACTCAGAAGTAGAAGTAGACTACTACCGTCACGGTGGTATCCTACAAATGGTTCTTCGCGCGAAAGCTGCTCAATAATCATTTAACTAAAAAACCGATCTCTTAGGAGATCGGTTTTTGTCTATACATAAAAATAATTGTCATGGGGGCTTTGATTTTGCAAAAAGATAAACTAAAATTACGAGCTTTATCAATTGTTCCATTACCAAGTCACTTTAAACTAATAATAGAAGAGTATTCTGAAGACGAAAGAGTGATGTTCTCTTGGGCGAATGAACAACAGGATGAAAGTATGACTGTTGAATTAGATTGCACTGGAAACCTCATCTATTTATCAATTGAAACGAATGATACTGTTTCTGAAGCTGTTTCTTTATCTATTGAAGAAAAAAGAAGAAGTGCTGAACAATTTTTACTTAGTCATTATCCATCTGCACTGGAAGATTTAACGTTTTCAAATGCTAAAGAACTATCTAGAGTGGATCGTTTTTATTTTGAACAAATTGTCATGGATTTACCATTAGAACATGCTGGTTGTTTTATAGATGTCGATGCTTTGGGAAATATTGTTGGATTTAGATATGACGGAGTGAAAACGAGTCCTGAAATTCCTTCAAGGCTAGTTTCAAAGAAAGCTCTAATGGAACATGTGCGAAATGAATTGGCGTTACAATTAGTAATTACAAGATTATCTCGTGATGTTTATAATATGAAGAAAGATGGACTCCATCTCGTGTATCAAGTAAATTCATTTTTACACTTTAAAGCAGATTCTTTAGAACCAAAATTAACGAGTATTCATGATGAAAATGAGCCTGAAAGTTATGCTACACTTCCTCCTTTACCAACTAACTTAATTGCCGATGAATTTACGAATGAAGCAATCATTGGCATAACAGATGAACTGGAGCTTATTCGAGAAGTAGACAGAGGTCCAGAGATAGGAATCGTGTGGCGTATACGGGATTGGGAGATGAGAGAAAAAGATTTATCGTTGAACAGTTTTTTTAAAATGCAGTCAGAAGATACAGTAAAAGCTATTATTTCAAAGAAGACTGGTAAAGTCCAAAGCTTTATATGGATGTATGAACGCTCAGGGAATCTACAGCTTAGTCAAGCAGCCTGTTATCAAAAAGCATTAGATTTTTTACTGAAAATAATTCCTGATTACTATCCTTATATCCAACGATTAATTCGAGAAGATGAGGAAGAAGATAATACGTCACAAAGAGAATCGTTTATATTCCAGGCCTATAATAGCCAAGGTATACTTATTCATGATATGGTTGGGGTTGTTGTTAATCGTATGACTGGTCAGATTGATAATTATGCTGGACCAAACTTTGATGTGATTGAGCTTAGCCAAGTTCCAACAGGACCACGTATTTCTATGGAAGAAGCGTATCGTCGATTTCTAGAGAATGTCGATTTTCAATTGATTTGGGACAAAAATTACGATGACGAAATAGAGTCTTATCAACTTATCTATCAAGCTTGTGATCGACATACTAGGTCACCTATCCGGTATATCGACGCAACAACTGGCGAAATTATTGTCAGTAATGTTTAACTTTTTTCGGTGAATTGTTAATTGAAGCGACAGCTATAGAAGTCTCCAACCTCTATAAGTGGTGAGATGAATGAGGATTAAAGTTATCAAAACATCTGTATCCAGTTGCTCTTGGTGCAGAAGCCGATTTCATGGGAAGTCGGTTTTTTATGCACCTCTATTAATCGAAGTGATGGATAGAACTTCAATAAAGAGGTCATTAGTTTTAAAATCTTTACTATTCTACAATTTCCAACTGTTTGTAATAGTTTTCTACAATAGGATAAATATCTGGGTTTGAATCATAGTAGGTGTTATTAATTTCGCTTAGTGTAAAATTAAATTCCCTTTCACTATCAAAAAGGGTAATACCATATCTCCATCCAATAAGTTTTTCTTGATTGTCTTGCGGAGTAAATTTTATATCTTTAATCAGAGAAATGAATTCATTGATTTGTTCTTGCTTAGTTATCGTTTTTGAAGCACCAGTTGAACCATCTTGGATAACCACTTTATCTATACTTTCAATTTTTGAATCCTTATAAAAGGCTTCTAATGATTGCGTTCCTTCATTTGTACAAGCAGAAACCAAAAATAGACTTACCAATAAAATTAGAAACAAAATTTTTTTCATTAGACTGCCTCCAAAAAGTTTATTCTATTTCCAATTAGATGGACTATATTACAAATAGTTACAAATTATAAGAGTGTTTATTTAATGCAGCTGGCAGCTTTTTCAAATGCTATTGTCTCGATAATGGTTGTAATATATCGTATTACACTTAATGACGGATAGAACCTCTGAAATTGTGGATAGAACTTCCGGAATCGTGGATAGAGGCGTGAAAATCGTGATAGGATCGTCAAAATTGCGGATAGCTCAAAACAATGGATAGAAATATCAAAGTGACGGATAGAACTGTCAAAGTGATGGATAGAACCCTTGAAATAGCGGATAGAACTGTCAAAGAGACGGAAAGAATCGCCACAGCGACGGATGGAACCATCGAAACGACGGAAAGAACGGCCAAAACGACGGAAAGATCTCCGACGACGGAAGGTCCCGCCGAAGAGACGGAAAGAATCGT
>NZ_JBHJTF010000069.1:5630-11806 GCF_042267565.1 Lysinibacillus sp. NPDC056232
CGACGGATGGAACCATCGAAACGACGGAAAGAACGGCCAAAACGACGGAAAGATCTCCGACGACGGAAGGTCCCGCCGAAGAGACGGAAAGAATCGCCACAGCGACGGATGGAACCATCGAAACGACGGAAAGAACGGTCAGAACGACGGAAAAAATCTCCAACGACGGAAGGTCCCGCCGAGGTGACGGAAAGAATCGCCACAGCGGCGGATGGAACCATCGAAACGACGGAAAGGACGGCCAAAGCGACGGAAAGAATCGCCAGAGCGCCGGATGGAACCATCGAAACGACGGAAAGAACGGCCAAAGCGACGGAAAGAATCTCCGACGACGGAAGTTCCCGCCAAAGTGACGGAAAGAATCGCCACAGCGACGGATGGAACCATCGAAACGACGGAAAGAACGGCCAAAGCGACGGAAAGAATCTCCGACGACGGAAGGTCCCGCCGAAGTGACGGAAAGAATCGTCAGAGCGCCGGATGGAACCATCGAAACGACGGAAAGAACGGTCAAAGCGACGGAAAGCGCCATCCTAAAAGAAGGTAACCCAGTCAAATTTGCCATTCTAGCCATCAAAATGACGAATAAGATCATCAAATCAACAGTTAGAATCGCAATTATATAAATTTATACTTTTTAAACGCTAAATTTCTTCCTCAAACTATAAAACTGTAAACAAATGGCGATTAGTATAGAGATAACCGCGAAATAAATCAATGTTATTGTTCCAATCTGTAAGGACAGTACAATGCCACCTAAGCTTGCACCGATTGCACTGCCTAAATAATTTACAGAACTGTTTAAGGCCACTGCGGAGCTTCCGTTGTTGGGCTGATATGATAGTAAAATATGTTGTTGAGGTGCTTGGCTTGCCCAACCCATTGCTCCCCAGACAAAGAATGGTAAGTACTTTATTATAGGTAAGTTAATCATTAATGGTATACAAATAATGGATAAAGTTAAAGTGAATAAAATGATTGTAACTAAAGTTTTTGGTTTTCCGAAGTAGTCGATTAAGTATCCAATCATTATACTTCCAAATAAGCCACCAAATCCCCATGCCCAAAGATATATTGTTATGTTACCTGAGCCTGCCATGTCTTCTAATACGGGAGATAGATATGTGTACAATCCAAGGCTAGCAACACTGGCGAAAAATGTTATACATACAGTTACAGTTACTCTTTTATCTAGAAACATCTTTAATCGTTCATTTAGTGCAGGGGGAGGGGTTGTTGGGAAATTGGGAAGTAAAATATACATACATAAAACAGAAATTACACCGATTATAACTAATAGCCAAAGTGTTAATTTCCAATCAAATAAGTTGGATATATATATACCTAAAGGAACCCCTAGTACTGTTCCCATACTCATTCCTCCAATAGTCAATCCTAGAGCTCGCCCTCTCTTTTCACTAGAAACGAACTTTGTAGAGGCTGCAACAGCTAATGGTGAAAATAAACCAGCCCCAGTCCCCGCAATTGCCCTCGAAAGTAGAAGAATAGAAAAGGTTGGCGCTAAAGCTGTGATGCCATTCGCTATTGTAAAGATAAGCATTGACCCTATTAAGATTTTTTTTATTGGTTTTCCTGCAAGTAAAGAAGAAAATAACGGCGCTGATATTGCGTAAAATAAAGTGAAAATACTTACAGCCTGGCCGACTTGTGAAGTGCTTTTGTGATACGTATCACTAATTCCTGGGAGAAGTCCTGCGATCACATAGGCATCAAAGCCCAAGGCAAACATGCCAAAGGATAATAATAAAACATTTTTCATTTATTGAACCTCCAAAAAAATTAAAGATGCTAAGTATAGACGTCCTATAACGTTATGTTATAATCGATGCACCTTCTATATTTAATAGGTTACTAAAAAACCAAGAATATGGAACAATCACTATTTTATAAGGGTATAACAAATCGTTATAAGGTATGGAGGAATACAATGAATTTAGAATGGTTACATAGTTTTATTACCGCAGCCAATCAGAAAAGTTTTTCAAAAGCTGCTCAAATCATGAATCTTTCCCAACCTGCACTAAGTAAACATATACGAAACTTAGAGAATAATCTTGGCATCGAGTTATTTCATAGGACATCGATTGGTATCGAATTAACAGAAGCTGGCGAACGTTTTTACACTCGCATAACACCAGTTTTGACTGAATTAATGGCCATTCGTGAAGAAATACAGCAATTTAGCCAGAGCAACCCTATTGCCATCGGTGGTCTGCCTAGCTTAGCTACTTACTATTTGCCAAACAAAATGAATGAACTTAAGCAACTAGATCGACCTATAACTTTAATGATTCAAAATACGTCAAATGAACTGCTACAATCTTTGGAAAAAGGTAGACTTGATGCAGTCTTTGTGGATGCAAAATATACGGGAGAATCTTTGTGGAGTTGCGAATTGTTTACGGAGCCTTACTATGCTGTGTTTCCGTTGACTCATCGTTTTAATTCAAGAACAGTAGTGGATCTTGAAGAATTGTGTGAGGAGCCACTTATTGTCCATCAAGCTCCTTGTGATTCAAGGAAGGAGATAGTAGAACAAATACAATCACTTGGCTACAAGCCTAATATCATAAGTGAGATGAACTTTGGGGATTTTATCTTTGGAGCTGTAAGTGCTGGAATGGGGATTACGATTGTACCAGAATTAATGGCTAAAAATATCGGTCATCTTCAGCTGTTTGCCTTACCGATTAATAATTTTGGAAGGTCCAGAACGATTTCATTGGTTACTAAAAATAAAGAGTTAGGATCGAAATTATATCAATTAATATCAAATTAAATGGAATGAAATGAAGCTGTCTCAATTTAACGCATGGAGACAGCTTCATTAAATTAATTAAACCCCATAAAATCCTTTACCTTTTTTGTATTTTCCACAGAAGTCAGTATTTCTAATAAGCTAAAGGCAACGTCGAATGCAGTGCCAGGATTTGATGATGTAATAATATGTTCAGTTTGAACAACTCGTTCATTGATGATGTCTGCACCATAGGATTGAAGTTGTGCTATTCGTTTACTTGTTGGATGATTATAAGTAGTAGCTTTTCGATTATGTAGGACTCCGCTATGACCTAAAATTAGGGAAGCTACACAAACCGTTGCAATCGGTTTTTTGTGTTCATCGAAATGACGAACAACCGCCTGGAATTCCTCGCTAAAGGCATCCTCATAAAATCCAGCTTCCTCAAAGCCTCCAGGAATCGCAAGTGCATCAAACTCCGCTAATGATATTTCATGAAGCAACTTTTCGGGTGCTACGTTAAAATTCCATGTACATTGCAGTTGCTGATGCAATCCTACAGTCACGACCTCTGTTGTGCCATCGCCCTCCCATTTATTCCAGCCAAGTACATCTGTAAAAACACTCGCTTCAACAGCCTCAAATCCATTTGCTAATAGTAATAATATTTTTTTCATGTTGTTAATGCCTCCTTTATACGTTTAATTGTAATGAATAAGGCAATTCAATGACAGAATCTGTATAATGTATTTTAGATGATTTGCTTTATAATAAAAGGAATTTTATTAAATCTAATTTATATAAAAAGGTGGATACTTATGGATCATATAGATCGTGAAATTTTACAGCAATTACAACAAAATGCAAAAATGTCGATGAAGGAATTAGCAGCGACGGTTCATTTATCTTCTCCAGCTGTTATTGAACGTGTAAGAAAACTGGAAGAGCAGAGGATTATTGAAGGTTACGGAGCTAGGGTTAATTTAAAAAAGATCAATCGTGACATTCAAGCTATTATTTTATTTAAATCAATTGATTGTAAAAGTCTTTCAGATTTTTGTAATGCACATCCCGATGTCCTCGAATGCTATCGTGTAGCGGGTGAAATCAGTTATATTGTAAAAATTGCAACTAATTCAGTAGAAACATTGGAGCAGTTTGTAGATGAGGCCATGCCTTATGGAACGCCTTCAACAAATATTGTGCTTTCTTCAAATAAAAAATCGGTCATTGCGCCTTTTTCTGATGAAAATATAGAATAATGAGTCCGGATTTGCTCGACTCGAGAAAAGAGGAGAATAGCTTACGGAGAAAGACATCTCAAAGGAAACCTCAAAATCCAAGCTCTCTATCGTACAGGGCCATTAAGAAAAACTTAAATCAGATATTTTCTAATGATAATTTCCCAAAAAGCAAACCTCTATATTGTGAGCGTCGTTTATAGAGCAGAGAGGGGGGAGAGATGTTGCTTGAAATTAAAGAACTCGAAGAAATAATGCAGCAGCATATAGAAAGGCTCATCCGGCTTGCCTTTTACTAAGTCAAAGATTTACAAAGTGCTGAAGATATCGTTCAAGATGTGTTTATTAAATTTTTCGATAATCAACAAAATTATGAGGAAAGAGGAGAATTACGAGCATATTTATCGAGGCTTGTTATTAACAAAAGTAAAGATTATTTGCGTAGCTGGACATACCGTAAAATCCAAGTTCAACAGAAGATTTTTACCAAGGAAACCATCATAAAAAGAGACATGCTTGTACAGCAGGATGAACAAACATTAATAGAAAACGCCATCTTAGCACTACCATTAAAACAGTGTGAGGTCCTTATTTATTATTAATTTGAGGAAATGTCTGTTATTAAAGATTTGCGGATATAGACAGCATAAAAATACTAGAAGAGTATAAATAAATCAAGGCTAGACAGTTAAAAATTTCGAGAATGTCTAGCTTTTTTATTAGCTGTTTTATATATTTGGATTAGGGTACAATTATTGTAATTATTTGTATGATGGTATTTTCTCGAAAAATAGGTACTGGGGAGTGAATAAAGCATTGATAACTGTAATAATGGACAATGCGTTAGCATTTATTCTATCTTTACCACTCATACTTATCTATTTTAAAAGCCTTTCCCAGGAAAATTCAGCTTGGCGTTGGACTTTGCCCATTTGGCTTTTAAATCATCATATGATTCGATATTTAGTGTCTTTTGGTGATATCTTTTGGGTGGTGTTAATGTGGCAATTTCTTTTTGTTTGGCCAATATGTATAGGTATATATTATTATTTATACAAAAAGGAAGATAAATGGGGATTTTATATAGGGTTAAAGAAAAAGCATGTCATTTTAATGGGAAGTTTAATCGTTTTATGCATTAGTTCACTTGGGATTTGTATGTATGATACTAACCAAAAAGTGATTTCCTTTCATGAACAAGTTATGAAGGAATTAGAAGATAGCTCTGACCGTCCGCAATATTTAATACAAAAAAGTGTTACGCCATCTACTCTGCTCTCTTTGTCTGACCAAATCAATGAGGTCAGAAATGGAAAGGTGCGTGCGGCGACCTTTCCTTGGAAAAGCAAAGTAATTGTTGTAATGGACAACGAGCAGAAGGAGTTTACTTATGTACGGTTTAATGAGGGATGGAAGCTTGATGGTATTTATCATGAAAGTAGTTCTGATTATTCTGAATAAAAACAACTGTGAAAAGGAGAAAAACAATGCGTATGTTACAAAATGAAAACTTATTGAAGGAAGATGACTTAAAAGAAATACTCAGAGAATTAAATTGTGGAGGTAGAAACTGGCAACAAGAGGACCGAACATATATCATACAGTCAATGATGCTACATATCGGTTCATTAGATAGCGAACTGAGAGATGACTTAATATATGGGTCGTTTTATGAATTAATTTTAGAAAAAAACTTACTTGAGCATTCACTTTTAACGGAGCTTTTAGATTATAGTCTGAAAAATCCGCTTTTTAAAGGTATTACTGAAAGCGAATCAGATTTAGTTTTTACTCGAACGTTTACGTCGCTTCTAATTGCACTTATTTTACATAGGGATCATGAAGACGATTTTTTATCTGAGGACAAAATAAATGATTGTAAAGATCAATTACTAGCTTATTTATCAGCTGAAACGGATGTAAGAGGCTACGTGCCAGGGAAAGGGTGGGCTCATAGTGTTGCCCATATGGCTGATGCAATCGAACAGTTGGTGAAAAATCAAAAATTAAATAAAGCCTCTTATATTGAAATTGCAAGTGCATTATACAACGCCGTTTTACAAGAAAATTATGCTTTCATTCACAGAATTGAGCTTCATTCCTCCCACTTCTTCAGAGGTGGGAGGAATGAAGTGCTTTTTTCTTTATAGAACATATGTTTATGTTGTATATTG
>NZ_JBHJTF010000070.1:0-10249 GCF_042267565.1 Lysinibacillus sp. NPDC056232
GAATGTTGGTGTGGTAACTACATTCTACACGAGGTCGTTATGGGCTTCCTTTATATTGACTTCTGGGTGTTGCACTTAATCTTACAATCCGTCATCTAAAAAAATAAATATGGTTTCTATTCTATCTTTTTCACTTATTATTCTGGAAGCGATATTAATTTTAATTGCCACGATTTATACTTTAAAAGGAAAAAGGTTTTCTTACCCAGTTATAAGATATTTTAAGGTATAGAAGATATTTTTCTACTTTCTAAATGAAAAGCTTTTCAATGAGGTGATAATGTTGAATAAAGATATATTTACTATAGGAGAATTTGTACAAAAGTCTGGTGTTAGCATCAGAACTCTTCGATATTATGACAGTATAGACTTATTGAAACCAAGCGATTATACAGATGGAGGACATAGATTATATTCAAAAGAAGATTTAACTCTATTACAAAAAATTAAAGCTCTACAGTTTTTAGGTCTTTCGCTAAAAGATATTAAAAATATGCTGGAAGAACAAACTGTTGAAGGTGGAATTTTAATAAAATCTTTAACTTATCATAAGAAGTTATTTGAAGCGAAAAAACTTGAGCTTGACAATATTATATCTGATTTAAATCATCTCATTGAAACAACAGAAGGTGTGGAAATCGTTAATGTTAATGTGTTTTGCTCAATGCTTCAAAAATTAATATTTGAAGAAGATAATGAGAAGTGGCTTAAAGAAAACTTTTCTAAGGATATAAATGATACATTGTTGAATATCACTAAACAGGAAGAAATTGATTTAGATAAAAAATGGAATATGGTACTTACCAAAATCAAACAATTAAGTTTTACTAAAGCCGAACCTTCCTCAAAAGAGGCACAAGAAGCTATAGAAATACTCCTAAAACTAATGGATGAAACTGCAAAAGGAAAATTAGATTCAATTGAAGAAAAGTTGCCATTTACAGAACCAATTTCATTTCCAAGCCCTTTTACCGAAAAGGAGACAGAATTTTTAAAAGAAGCTATAAATTGTCGTCGGAATAATAAATCAATTTAACATTGAACAAATAGTTACCTTCAGTATAAAGTTTGTGAAGGAATGTACTTAAAGTAACGGGTGCGATTGTTCAATAAGAGGCAGTCGCTTCTTGTGCTAACGGAGCAGTTTAGTGAAATAAGAACATCGAAATCAATATTATAGATAGGGAAAATTTGTTAACCCTTCATTAAGTTGCTATAGTAAAATGAATAGTGACTATAAAATAACGGGAGATGTTAATTATGCATTCAACATATGTTCTTTACAATATTGTTCCCTTAGCATTCTTAATTTTGTTAGTATATATTTTTATTGATGTATTACTTGATTATTTTAGAAAAGTAGAAAAAAGTGCTAAGAAACGAGTTATGTTATATAGCTCTATTTTTTACGTAATAAGCTTAGTTCAAATTAAATTGGGTGGATTCACGCTCCATCAAAATCCAGCAGACAATAATAGAACATTTATTTCAACGAATGACTGGTTTGGAATATTTGATACGATGCACTTTAATATTTCTATTTGGAGTTATTCAGCTTTATTTTATAATGTTATTTTATTTGTACCGTTTGGGATTTTCTTATTACTCCTTTTCGATTTAAAAAGTAACAAAAAAGCAATTTCTATTGTTATTTTAAGTTGTTTAGTGATAGATGTCGCCCGTCTTTTACTTGGGTGGTCTGGTTTTACTATAAGCAACTTTGGTAATACGGATATTATCTATTTGTTATTTAATGTTTTGGGTGGAGTCTTAGGAATATTTTTAGTAAAGTACGCAGTAAATTATATTCACTCATATAAATTAAAAAACCAAACAAAAATTGTCGAATAAAATATACACATATATACCTAAAAACGTTCCCAAACGCAAGTTTGGAAACACATCAAAAAGGCACGAATGTTGTTAAATCAACGTTCGTGCCTTTTTACGAGAACTATTGTTTATACAGCTTTTTATGCAAAGCTATATAAACATAGCTACGATAGGACTTTTCGAGATTTTTCATAGTGTGTTATCTGAATAAAAACCTGTATATAGAGACAATTTATTAAGCTGTATACCAGCATTTTTTTATCGTTCCTATACTTCAATTACAGGGGCTATAGTTGAAAAACAATTTTCCACAATCGGGCGCGATTGCGGAAGAAGCGTCGCTGTTCTTATTAAACTAACGGAGGCGTTAATTAAAGATCATTGAGTGGCATAGGCAGCTAAGATGTTGCAGAACTCTTATCAATTCTCCCTAAACAATCATGGTAGTAATCCGTTAAAGGTAGAAATGGCTGATTTCCTTTGAATACAAGTAACTGATATTTACTGTCGATATGTTTCGGGCAGTATTCATACCAATACATTTATTAGCACCTCACAAAATAGAACGTTTGTTCAATTTTGTTTTTTTATTTTTCTGTAAATTATTTAATCGTTTATTGAATCAATAGAAATGAAAGCAAAATAAAAAACGTACACCACAAAATTGAATTTAGTAATGTACATTTTTATAATATGTGCAACATTACAAACAAGTTATGATGTAGTAAACTATCATGTACATTTGCTTGTCTTTAATATTACAGAATATATACCTTTCTTTTTAAAATTTAAAAACCCCCTAGATAAAAAAATCTAGGAGGGGAGTTATGAGTTTATACAACTTCATACAACCGTATTAAATTAGCACAAAATATAAAAGGTCCAACTATCATCATAGTACACACAATTACTATTTGTAAAACTCTGCTACTTCTGAATTTAGAGGTAGTTTTTTTTGTACCAATACTTTTTGATTATAATGATCGATATTTTTTTAGACTTGCAATATTTAATGTAATAAATACAAAAGCGAAGCAAGCAAGAATTGCTAAGTCGGCTAGAATTTCACTAAAGGTATAGCCCTTATACATAACCCCATTTAACGCGTCAGCGGCATAGTAAAGAGGCATAATTCGACCAATATTTTGCAGCCATTCCACCATATTATCCAGTGGGAAAATACCTGAAAAGAAAATTTGCGGCACAATGACAAGCGGGATAAATTGCATCATTTGAAATTCTGATGCAGCAAAACTTGATAAGAGAGCTCCTAATGATAATGAAACAAGTGCAACGACAATGTTGATTAGTAGCACAAGCCAAATGGAGCCGACATGTACAATATCAAGGACATAAACCCCGAATAGAACAATAATAGTCGTTTGAATTAAAGCAAACAATCCATAGCCAATCATATAACCAGCAACAATTTCAGAACGTTTAATCGGTGTTGCTAGTAAGCGCTCCAATGTTCCTGAAGTTCGTTCTTTTAACAACGCTATACCTGTAATTAAAAAGACGAAAAAGAACACAAAGAAGCCTGTTAGCATCGGGCTAAAAATATCAAAAATAGCGGTATTTTCATCGCCATATACATAATCAGTCGTCAACTTCATCATTGCAGATTGTTCTGGCTGCAAAACCTGAGAAAGCTTCATCTTTAAAGCCTTGGCTGTTGACGGATCATCATTTAATAATGTGAGCTTCAATTGAGTTTGATGAAAGACTAACCAGCCATCATATTTTTCATCTTTTAAACTGGCAATAGTAAAATCATCATTTTTTTCGATAACTTGAAAATCCGCCTCTTCAAGCTTTTCAATTATTGATGCAGGGCCATTTGATACGACTAGTGTCATTTCAGGTTCGTTACTATTAAAAACAAAATACATTAATGAAAGCACAAGAAGAGGGGCGAAAAATAATAAGGCGAGTGTACGTTTATCGCGTATCATTTGCTGCATAATTCTTGTAACAATTGCGCCGATTCTCACAGAGCTTCACCCCCAGCCTTTAAAAACACTTCATCAAAGTCCTTTGCCTGATAATAAGCTTTCAAATCATGTGGTGTTCCATGCGCGATAATATGACCATTTCGTAGCATAGCTAACTGGTCACAGCGCTCTGCTTCGTCCATTGCATGTGTCGTCACTAAAATTGTCTTATGTTCATCGTTTTTTAGACGAATTAACTCCTGCCAAATTTCCTTTTTCAATACGGGATCAATCCCAACAGTTGGCTCATCTAAAATCAACAACTTTGGATTTTGGATAAGGGCAATTGCAAGAGATAATCTTCGTTTCATCCCTCCAGAATAATTCAACACCTTACTATTTAAATCATCTGTTAAATGAACAAGGCTTGCAGCATAATGGACACGCTCCACACGTTCTTTTTTTGATAATCGATAGAGCTTAGCAAAAAAATGAAGGTTCTCTTCACCAGTTAAATCCAAATACAGTGCATCAGATTGTGCCATATAGCCGATATCCGTTAGTAATTGCTTATGGGGGACTGTATGATTTAACACTTGAATATGACCATTGTCGGGCTTGATCATTCCCATAATCATTTTAATTAACGTCGTTTTCCCACAGCCTGAAGGGCCAAGTAAGCCAATTAGCTGTCCCTTTGGAATTTCTAAGGAAAGCGGGGCAATTACTTGTTTTTGATGAAACTTTTTTTCTATGGAATTCAATAAAATTGCACTATTTCCCATATAGCCATCTCTCCTTTACTAAACACAGTGTTGATATCTGAAATTTTAAGGCAGTGTATTAGGAATTTCAATAAACAGATAACTAAAAAGTGTTAAGTGATTATGGATTTCAACATTTTCGAGCAAGGTAAAATCAGACTGCCTAAATCACTCTTAAGATGGACTAATGCCAATTTAAATGAATCGTATTGTTTTATTTTGGGGGTTTCTATGATAGGGGTGCATTCTCGGTGCTATAGTTTTTCCCTCAAACACTTAAAAATTTTTAAAATAGCCATTTTACTAAATCTGATTAATGGAAATAACTAAGAAGAATGCCGATAAATAAGGTAACGCTGTAATGACTAGCACTATTTGACCTTATTGTGATCATTGATGTGACCATCTAACAACATTGCTAAATACTAACAGAATAAAGTGATAATACAATGGGGGTTCTAAATGTCTATTCACGATATGATGAATTTTGAAACAAAACGAGCTATAAAAAATGCATTACTTATACAAATAGAGGAAGAAGGTTTTGAAAGAGTAACAGTAAAAAATTTAGCTATTACTGCAAACATTAATCGAGGTACTTTTTATCTACATTATAAGGATAAATATGAAGTGATGGAGGATTTGCAACAGGAGCTATTAAATGAGCTAGAAAGCTATGTAAGAAATGTTCAACCACTAGATGCCTTCCACACGATAAAAACAGGTCAACTGTATCAACCGTTTATCGAAGTGTTTAAATGCATTAAAAAGCATGCAGCAGCCTTTCGAGTAATTTTAGGGGAACAAGGAAGCCCTGCTTTTAGTAAGAGGATGAAGAAAGTTTTTAGTAATCATATTTTGGACAGAATCTCTGTGATTCAAGGGGAGGGGCTTGATGCAGAATTCCAACAATATTTTGAGGCTTTTTTAACTTCCGCGATTTTAGGTGTTATTCAAGAGTGGTTAGACAGCGGAGATGAGGATTTAAATGTGGAGGAGTTAGCAATGATTCATTTTCGATTATTGCGCTTCATTGGTAATTTACCATCTTTGAAACAATGAGGTTTAGGTCTAAGAATCTGCTTGCTCCAAGAAAGCAAGCAGATTTTTACCTTTAGCATTCATAAATACAAATCACGCTTTACAAAAACACGAATCGCCAGCATATAGCATAGCATCCCAATGACAAACAATACCCCTATCATCCAAATAGACGAGCTATCTTGAGTCATTAATTTTTCAGGTGCAAACAATGAGTAAATGGTGAAATACTTAAGCTTTTCTAAAGAGCCACCCATATTACTAAGCGCTTGAATTAAATAAAAAAGAATTGGAATTCCTGTACTATACGCATAAGAGGTTCTTAAATCCTTGCTACTGCAGGATACAAAAAAGCAGTAGCCACTAATGGCAAATTGTAAGAAAAAAAGACCGATATTTAATGTTAAAAAAGCACTTATATCCAATTCATTTGGAAATAGAATCTCTGAAAATATGACTGTTACAAAAGTTGTTACTGTGAGCAGTGTAATGATGCTAGCAACCAAAAAAAATGCTTGCGTGAAGACAATTTTAAAACGTGTATTCGGTGTCGCAATTAAGTATGCCATGGAACCATTATCGATATAGCCCATCATTAGTTTATTTGCCAACATAATAATGAAGACTAAGGGCAGAACAAGTAATAAAAATCCATACAAATAGGTAGATAGAAATTCAATTAACGAATTACCTATGTTACTCATACCAAATGCTGACATCAATTCAGGCATTGTTTCGGTAAGCTTATTAAGGGTATTGCTCATTTCAGGGTTATACATATAGACAATACTAATGATATAGAGCATTAATACAGCGAGTATAATACTAAAAAGTTTAATAGTAGCTAGCATTTCATGTTTTAGCAAAGTAAAGTTCATGATTTTTCACCTCCACTTTCGTAGTAATGCATGAATATATCTTCAAGTGATTGTGAAATGATATCGAGGTCATTAATTTTATAGTCTGCTAATGTATGAAGCAATGTTTGGACATTACCCTGAATTTTTATAATTACTTGTGTTGGCCCGATCTGTTCAATTTTAAGTTGCTCGCCTAAAAAACGAGATAGCTCTTGCTCGCTTTGAAATTCTATTAAAAACTTTTTAGATTTTCGCTTTTTTAAGTCAGCAATTGTTTCCGTTGCAACAATTTTCCCAGCATTAAGGATCGCTACACGGTCACAAGTTTTTTCAATTTCTTCAATCATATGAGAGGACATGAATATGGTCGTTCCTTTTTCTTTTTCAGCTAAAATAAAATCGATAAACTTTGTTTGGATAAGAGGATCTAATCCACTTGTCGGTTCATCAAGAATGACGATCTCAGGGTTATGCATAAAAGCGCAAATGAGACCAGTTTTTTGCTTCATACCCTTTGACATTTTCTTAATTAGCCCAGTGGCATTTAATTCAAAGTATTCCATAAGTTCATTTGCTCTTGTTAAATCATGTAACCCTCGCATTTGGGCAATAAATTTGATGAATTGTTGTCCGGTCATTTTATCGATAAACGCAATTTCACCAGGTAAATAGCCTACAAATGTTTGAATTTCAGCGGTAGATTGGCGACAATCCAACCCTTTAATAAAACACTGTCCTTGTGTAGGTTGTAAGAAGCCCATTAAATGCCGAATTGTTGTAGATTTACCTGCACCATTGGGACCTAAAAATCCGAACACTTCACCTTTTTCAATTTGTAAGTCCACATTCTGTACACTATAAAAATCTCCAAACTTTTTAGTTAGATTATTGACTTCAATCATTGCCATACATGTCACCCCTTCGACTGTTCTTTATAATGATTATAAGGCCAATTTTCAAAAAATAAATTACTATACAATGAAACTCTAAACAGTGGGGCCAAATGGCTACTGCGATATAAAAAAAGAACATGAATGGCTTCTTTAAAAAGACTCCTTCATGTTCTCCGCCAAGTGATGACAATTTTACATGTGCCAACAGCTTGAAGATATTTATTCTCCATAATAATTATTCAATGCTACTTCTAAACGTTCTTCTAGGTACTTCGAAATATAACTCAACACAAATTGCTCTTTTTCCATCTCAATTTGAGAGGAACGAAAAAGTTTTCTGAAATAGCCTGCCTTATTTTCTATAGAGTATTGCTGTAATGCTTCTGTCCGTAATGTCGACACAATCTCATTTTCAATATGACGCTCACGAATTTTTTGAACAATATCCTTCACGCTATGCTCTTGGAGTTCTGAAATTTGTTTTTGTAAATTTTCGTTTTCTAGTTTAAGCTCTGCTGTTTCTTTTTGAATGTCTTCTACTTGAAGATCCGATTCAGAGGATACTAATTGAATTTTTTGTGCGAGAAAGTCTTGATTGATCGTCACTTGTATGGCGCCATGTTCTTCATCGGGAAGAATATTAAAAAGTCCAGTTTGTATCATTTGCTGAAGTACATTTCCAAGAACATCAACCTTATTCGCTAAATCATCAGTACCCATAGTTGTTGCAGTTATTTGATGTTTGATGAGTTGACCATTATCATCAATTCCTAGTAAAAGCTTTAAGCCTTTGACGCGGTGTTCATCTTTTAGCAGTAATATCATGCGAAGTCTTAAGATGGCGGGAAGGCTCAAACGAATATTAGTGTTTGGGCTATTCGTAGCATTATCAAAAATATACTGCTCAAATGGTTTAATATAATAGCGAAGCATCGCATCCGTTATTTCAAACCAGCTAGCGACTTCTGAAGTAGAATAATAATTTGTTTCCTCAATATGCGCTAAATAGCCGTCATTATAAAGTAATTTTTCTGAAGGTGTATTTTGTAGTACGACAAACAATGGGTCATGTTGTACAATTCCGAGTACCAATTCTTTTGCATCATTTAGTTTAAGCATCCTTTCACACCCCACTTATTTTTCCGTATCAATTATTCCTTATATAGGTTTCTATTCTACTGGAAGCAATTGTATGACTATATTGTGAGGGAAATAAATATTAGAACCAATGACCTAACAACCTTTTCTGTCTCTTAAGAAAAATTTAAGAAATCTCCTCGGAAATCTTTAAGAAATGCTCTTTATATTAAAAGTATTCAAATAATACTTTGAGCGGGGAGAAAATTTATGTTAACGTTCCTTACTGAATTTATAAAACATCCAAAAACGATAGGTGCGATTTCACCTAGTTCAAAAAAATTAGCGAAAAAAATGGTCGACCAAATTTGTTTTGAAAATGCCCGATGTATTGTTGAACTAGGTCCGGGTACGGGTTCATTTACGAAAGAATTGGTGAAAAGAAAAGAGCAGTCAACAATGTTAATTCTTATAGAAAATAATGAAATTTTTTATAAAAAGCTTCATGAACAATTTGAACATGAGCCGAGTATAATCGTAATACATGGATCAGCTGAGAATTTATGCATATATATGTCAGCATTAAATATTAAAAAAATTGATTATGTCGTATCTGGATTACCTTTTACATCATTGAATCCTGCCATTTCATCACGTATTTTGCAAAATGTAAAGGAATGCTTAGAGGACGGAGAATTTATCACATTCCAATACTCACTTGTTAGGAAATCCTTTATTCAAAATTATTTTGAGGATATTTCACATGAAAAAGTATGGATTAACCTTCCACCTGCCTATGTGCTCAGCTGCAAACTTGGAAATGTGAGGGCTAGTTAATGGGGTTACAAGATCTTTTATCATATATTGAGCAATACGGTTATTTCGCTTTATTTTTCAGCTTATGGCTAGGAATCGTGGGTATGCCCCTTCCTGATGAGATGATTGTTATGAGTGGTGGATTTTTATCATCTTTAGGAAAAATGGGTGTGTTGAAAGCTTTTGTATTAACTTATCTTGGCGCAGTTTCAGGACTTTCCTTAGGATTTATCCTTGGAAAAGTGTTTGGCCATAAAATACTTGATAAATTGGTGAAAAAGAACAAGGCTAAATATTTATTACAGTCAAAAGAACTAATAAATAAATATGGCCATTTTGCTTTAGTTATAAGCTATTTCATACCAATTGTTAGACATATACTCCCGTATTTGGTGGGTATGAATAACATGTCGTTTAAAAAATACGCTTTGTATTACTACACAGCAGGTTTTGTTTGGACATTGCTTTACTTTACACTTGGTTTATTCTTTGGAAAACACATTGAAAGTATTTCCATGCTTGCAACAAAATACGGTATATACTTTGGCGCTTTCGTCAGTATTGCAGGATGTTTTTATTATTTTTTTACACGAAAATTAAAGTCGGTATCGTAGAATGTTTTTATTGTTTTTATATACGAAAAATGAAAAAATAGTTAAAATTAGGAACTGTAATTATTAATAGGAAGTATATTATAGAAATAGGTTGATTGAAGTGGAGACTGGGCGACTCCTCGGGGATTGGCGATAGAGGAACGAAGGCTAAAAGCATCACATCCTGTGATAACGCCTTCGTGACCAACATCGGTGCCGCTGCCGCTTCGCTTTCGCGCAAAAAACATCTGTTGGCCCGAGACCCTGCAGCGAAGTGAAGCGGCTCATCGGACGCCCCCAGGAAGCTTTGCTCTGTGCGAAAGCGAAGCGGCAGCAACAATTGTTTTATCTGTGCGAAAGCGAAGCGGCAGCAACAAATATTTTATCTGTGCGAAAGCGAAGCGGCAGCAACAAATATTTTATCTGTGCGAAAGCGAA
>NZ_JBHJTF010000071.1:0-10062 GCF_042267565.1 Lysinibacillus sp. NPDC056232
GTAATTTATGAAGTTGATTTTGATAATCTTGTTTTAAATTTGAAAGTTCTAATAAAGATTCTTCAATTGAGGTATCTAATAATAATTTTTTAGTTTTTTTGTAATCTCTAACAATTGATTCAAGAATAATTAGTAAGCCAAATAGGAAACCGGAACTTAATGAATCATCTTTATTAAAATCATCTAACATCATAAAAGTAAATTTTAAAATATTGTCGATGTCTACATGATTTATGCTGGTGATGTTTTGCAAATCTATGTGGTCGATTTCGCTGAAGTATAAAAAATGTGACAGGACTGATAAACCATTATTAAAATCATGAGAATTAACAATTTCATTAAATTGTTCGTCAGTCTTAACAGTATTAGAATTTGATTTAAGAAATTGGTTTTTATATATATTATTTAATTCTGTAATAAAGTGATTTAAAGATAGTTCATTAAATTTTTTTATTGGAAAATTACTATAAGTGCCTTTGAATTTATTGATGTCATCAGTATATTTATTTTCAATTAAACTAAAAGTGTGATGTGTGTTAGATGCTTTAAAGATCTTACTTATAAGTTTAGCAGTAAAATGATCGTGTTCTAAAAGAATTTTTTTATTTAAGCATTTACATAAATATAAAGAAATTGAAAACACATGAATAGAACCAAAGATAATAGAAAGTTTGTTTTTTTTAGCATAGTCTAAACTTAAATCTCTAATTGAATATAGATCAACTACCGGATTTTTCTTTATGTATTGGTCAATAAATTTAAAGGGAATTTTAATTAAGCTAATAAGAAAATTATTCTTTTCTTTTTCTGTATTCATACAAGATATAATACCAATTAAATATTGTGTTGCTAATTGATTTGAAGCACTTAATGAAGTCAGTCTGATATCTTTATAAAAAGGGCTATTCTTATAAGCATTATAGTATTTTTCTTTATCAAGCGAGTATTGGGTAAATATTTTTTTGTGAAGCAAATTTGAGCAACCCAATGAATAAGGTATATAAAAATCAAAATCAATCTCTGTATCTAAGATTTCATAATATTTATCAAAATTGGTAATTGAGTCCTTTAGGTTTGGGGAATTATTGTACAACAAATCATCTCCTAATCTTTATTTATTAAAAATAATTTTATACTATAAGGTATTATTTGGGGAGGGATAATTGAAAGTTCACTTGATTTTACTTTTTTGGGGCATTTAGTAAACTCAAATCCCCTAATGCTATCCGTAGCATTTCTACTTTTTTTGTAGAAAAAAGGGATTGATTAATGGGGATCTCGGCACCTCCCGTTACTATAAAGGTAATAATTAAAGGAGGTGCCTTTCATACGCCACAGCGAAAATTAACGATTGGCCCCTTCACATTATATCCCGAACTAAAAAAATCCTCTAATAGCGTACATTTATAGAAGAGACTGTTTCACCTAAAACAATATGCACTGCCTATTTTCACACAAATGTAGGAACAGTTAATGCTCTTTTCATTATCAGAAGAGAGTTTACGATTAATATTAGCAGTGATAAAATATAAAAAAGTAATAGGAGGTAAATCATGGCTTTGTTAGAATATTACCATCAACTAATTGATAATTCTAAGGGGATTATAGAAATGTCTTTGAACGACAACCACGCTGAATATTCTAAATGCCAAGCATTTTTAGATGATTTAAATGAATGGAAAGCTGTAATAGAGAACCGTTTTGAGAAAGAACTTTATTTTTATGCAATTAATGAATATCAAAGAAGTATATATTTAGCATTACAAGGTTCTTACCGACATTCTTTTATGGCACTTAGGTTCTTTATTGAACATACTTGTGCTGCAATTTATTTTTCTACTCGAGAAATGGAATTTAGGTTGTGGACTAAAGCCGAACTGGATATCTCATGGAGTAAGATAACTGATGAAGATATAGGTATTTTTTCTACTAAATTTATAAAACTTTATTTTAGTGACCTTAATAGCAAAGCTGGAGAATTTCGTGGATTAGCAAAAAAAACTTATAGAGAGTGCTCTGAATATACACATGGAAATTATGGAACCTACGAGAATATAGACTTAAAATTATCCTATAATAAGCAATTAAGTGACCGATACATAAATTTAGCGGGAAATGCAAAAATTTTAATTATATTTTTATTAACCGCACGTTTTTACAAAGAAATTGATTTAAGTTTAAATCCTAATATACTAAATACGATAACTGATCATATCGGATTTATTGAATATTTTGCTTATCAAAATAAATAGGGGTGATTTTAAATGGTCAATATATTTTATAGAACTGAAGAAATTAAAAATGAAGAAATTTTAAATTATTTTGTTGAATCAGCGCAAGAAAGACAAATTATTGATAAGTTAAAATTGTCATCACCAGTAATATTGGTGGGAAGTCGTGGAGTTGGAAAATCATTTTTATTTAAAGTTGCTCAAAAAGAGATGCTCGATTCTTTTGATGAAAAAAAAGTTTTACCTGTATACGTTACTTTTAGAAGTAGCTCCTTACTAGTAACAAATAACAAGAACAAATTCCATAACTGGATGTTAGCTAGAATATGTAACGAAATTTTAAGAGCTTTAAAAAAGAAAGGATTAGTAGATATTACAAATTCAAGTTTTACTGTACTTGGAGATAAGGGTATGGGAAAAGTTAGCAATCTTGAACAAATTGTTGAATTGTATGAAAATTCCTGGAAAGACCCTAATCAAGAAATAAATGCTGCAGAAATCCCTACGATTGATGCTTTTTTAGATGCAATAGAAGATATTTGTGAAGATGTGGGTATTAATAGAATTGTATTATTTATTGATGAAGCAGCACACGTATTTTTACCAGAACAACAAAGACAATTTTTCAATCTTTTTAGAGATCTAAGAAGTCCTTATATTTCTTGTAATGCTGCAGTCTATCCAGGTGTAACTGTATATGGGGAGTTTTTTCAACCTACACATGATGCTAGTTTGATTAATTTACATAGGTCTATTAATGAAGAAGATTATATTAGACATATGAAGGATATGGTAGTAAAACAATTAGTAGCTAGTTCTGATACAACTAGTGAACAAATTAGCCAACTATTAAAACGTGGAGAAAATTTTTCGATTTTAGCTTACGCTGCAAGTGGGAATCCACGACATTTGTTAAAAACAATTATTTCGTCTGGAAAACTTGAAAATAAACAAGTAAATGAAACAATTCGAAGCTATTATAGAACTGATATTTGGTCAGAACATTCTAATTTAGCAGAGAAATATAAAGGACATAGAGAATTAATAGATTGGGGCAGAAATTTCATAGAAAATGAAGTACTGCCATCAATTGTTAAGAAAAATGCCGAAAGACTTGGAGAAGATAAGAAAACATCTTCATATTTTTGGGTACATAGAGATGCACCACAAGTTGTTAAAGAAGCTTTAAGGCTATTGGAATATACCGGTATTTTATTTGAAGAAGGTAAAGGAATTAAAGCTACTAGTAAACAAGTTGGCAGTCGTTATTTTTTAAATATAGGAATTTTGATTTCAAATGAAGCGGTATCAACTTCTACAGCGTTGGATATTATTAGATCTATTTCCCCTAGAAACTCTACAGAATATGGGATTAACAGTAAAAATTACGAGTCTTTAAAAGTAGATTTTAAAGGTTTAAATGAACCAGATATGCCAGGGGTTTTAAATGAAATACTTTCAAAAGAGATAGAGGTATTAGATTTACCAGTTTGGCAAATTGAAGAACTGAAGAATGTGAGCATATTTAAAATCAAAGATATATTGTTGGCTAATGAGGAAGATTTTAAAAAAATTTATATGGTAGGGGATGTTCGAGCTAGACGTATTAAGTCTGCAGCGATTTCAAGTGTTTATGAGTATTTATCGGATTAAAAAATATTAATAGAATTTATTACGTTTAAAAACATCAGTTTTTATTTTCTAATAACCATCACATATATTACCCGCCAGCGTATGATGTTTTTAACTATAAAATAACTATGAGAATTTGAAATTGAACGAAATACGGTGAAATCGATACGAGCGAAAACCGTTTAAAATTCAACCTTCTACTATTATATAGTACGCTCTGAAATAGCTGGAATTTTAGAACGTAAAAAACCAGGTCTACGCGGCGCTCGTCGTGCTCCTCAGTTCTCAAAACGTTAATATCGTTGTTATATCAACGTTTTCCAAGCCCTTTCTCGAATTTTCGAGAAAGGGTTTTTTTGTTTGGAAAATGTTATTATACCTGGGTTCTTATACTTAGAATTTCAAGTATTCCAAGAAATCCTGAGGCACTGTTATTGACTGGAATATCAGTAGCAATTATGATGTGTAATTTACATAGAAATGGCTGATACTACTGTTAAGTTGTTTATTCTGAAAGTGGAGGTCAATATATGAAAAAGCTACTAATATTATCACTTGCAGCAATGGCACTTCTTGGTGCATGTCAGAATAAAACTGACGTAAAAAAAACGGAGGAAGTAAAGACAGGGAATACTGCAGATCAGAGACAGGGTGAAATAACAGAAGGTCAAGCAAACGCTAACATTCTTAGTAGTGCAAACTGGCAAGCCACAAAAGTTTACGATAAAAATAATAAAGATGTAACAGCTGAGAATTCAAATTTAATGGGCCTTGCGAAATATGACGCTGACTCAGGACGCTATGAATTCTTCGATCCAAATACAGCTGGAAGTATTGACGATAAAGGGACTTTCTTTATTACGCATGACGGAAAGCATAGAATATTGATTTCACAAACGAAAAATTATCAAGTAGTTGAAGAAATTACTACGGTAAAAAATAATATGTTTACGTCTAAGAGAATGGGTAAAGATGCAAATGGCAACGATGCAGAGGTATTCGTTGAGCATGCTCCTTATAAGGAAAAAAAGCTAACATTTACTGAATCAGCTAAAGCTTTAAATAATTCTACAGGCCCAATTGTTAAGGATGTGGATGGAGATAAAATCTTAGCTGATACGCTTTGGCAAGGAACAGTTGTATTAGATGTAAACAAAAATGATGTAACACAATATAATACAAATTTTATTAGTATTGCGAAATATGATGCTAATACGAATAAATATGAATTTTTCAATCCTGAAACAGGTAAAAGTCGCGGTGACTATGGATACTTTAATGTTATCGATGGAAATAAATTAAGAGCCCATGTTTCAATTGGCGACAATAAATATGGAGCTGTGCTCGAAATTACCGAGCTAAATAATAAAAAATTCACGTATCAAAGAACTGGTAAAGATAAAGATGGTAAGGATATAACAGTATTTGTTGAGCATGAACCTTATACAGGTAAGTTTAAACCTGAATTTACACTAAAATAAAAAATATTAACGGCGTTAGTCCTTGTTGTTTAAATGGATTAATGCCTTTTTATTTTTACTAAAAAAGTATCTTCTACTACAAAACAAACCTCTTAATTATAGCTTCTTTCGATATACAAATATCCGCTGAAAGTAGGCTGAAAATTCCTTTCCGATTACTTAAAGAGTTTTTTTACTTTCTGGCATAGTTTAATCACTAACTTCGTACACTAAATATAAAAGGGTGGTGGATATGGGTGAAGCGCTGGCTTGCACTAGGAGTAATTATGCTAATGAGTATAGTGGTCGTGGCATATGAAACGAATGCTTCGAACCGTAACTTCTTCTTACCGGACCCACTTGGTGGCCAAAAAATTGTCATCGATGCGGGACACGGAGGTCAAGATGGAGGTGCTTCAAAGGGCGAAGTAATTGAAAAGGATATTACACTTGCAATTGCTCAGCATGTTGAGAAGCAATTAAAGAAAAAAGGCGCAACGGTCGTAATGACTCGAACAAAAGATGGAGATGTTATCGATGAGCACGCGTCCTCAGAAAAGTTTGGAACATTGAGAGAACGAAAAAAGCAGGACATCTTTTTAAGAAAAGATATAGTAGAAAAAGAAAAACCGGATATTTTTATTACAATTCATGCAAATGCCATTCCTGAAACAAAATGGCGTGGAGCACAGGTGTTTTATCATCAAGAAGGACATGCTGAAAGTGAATTATTAGCAAAGAGCATTCAAGATGCTATTCGTACTAATTTGAAAAATACTGACCGAGAAGCAATGTCTATAAAACAAATATATTTACTGAAAAAAGCTGAGGTACCTGCTGCACTAGTCGAAACAGGATTTATAAGTAATGATGAGGAACGTGCACTATTAACAGATAAGAAATACCAAGAAAAAATGGGAGATGCCATTGTTGAAGGTATAGAAGAGTATTTATTAGCTAAAATTGAATAGAGCAACAACACAACGTAAATTAAATCATTATGATATACTAACATTGAGATAATATAAGGGGAGTGTTCGTCGTGATAAATGAACAACAAGTACGAGAAATACTAGGACAACTACAAGATCCATTTTTACATAAATCATTCGCAGAAACAGACGGTATTACAAACGTAACAATAAAAGAAGAGAAGAATCATGTCAGTGTAAAAATTGCGATTGCTAAAACAAATACACCTGAACAATTACAGTTACAAATGAAAATTGTTGAAGTTTTGAAAGAAGCGGGTGCAAATACAGTTGGAATTCGTTTCGAAGAGCTGTCAGCAGAAAAACTACAGAGCTTCCGTGGCGTAGCAACTGAAGCTGAGGCACAAGATATTTTATCTCCGCTTAGTACAGTACAAGTTATTTCAATTGCCTCTGGTAAAGGCGGTGTAGGGAAATCTACAGTATCAGTAAACTTAGCTGTTGCATTAGCTCGTCTAGGTAAGAAGGTTGGCTTAATTGATGCTGATATTTATGGATTCAGTGTGCCTGATATGATGGGTGTTACAGATATGCCTAAAGTAGTAGACAATCGAATTTTCCCTGTTGATCGTTTAGGTGTGAAGATGATTTCGATGGGCTTCTTTGTTGAAAATAACGCACCGATTGTATGGCGTGGACCAATGTTAGGTAAAGTGTTAGATCAGTTCTTCCGTGATGTAGAATGGGGCGAGCTAGACTATCTACTATTGGATTTACCCCCAGGTACAGGTGACGTTGCATTAGATATTCACCAAATGCTTCCTTCATCAAAAGAAATTGTTGTAACAACACCACATCCAACGGCAGCGTTCGTCGCAGCTCGTGCGGGTGCAATGGCTTTACAAACAGACCATGAAATTTTAGGCGTTATTGAAAACATGGCATGGTATGAATCAAAATCAGGTGACCGTGAATTCGTATTCGGTCAAGGTGGAGGTCCAAAGTTAGCAGAAGAGCTACGTACAGAGCTACTTGGTCAAATTCCTCTTGGTCAACCTGACTGGTCAGAAGAAGATTTTGCACCTTCTGTTTATGCTGAAAAGCACACAACAGGACAAATCTATTTAGACATCGCGACGAACATCATCAATAAATTAAATAAATAATGAAAACGGATTTCCTCAAACAATGGAGGAAATCCGTTTTTACATATAAGTGGTTATTGAGTGCCTTTTTTCTCATTACCCTCACCACCGCCAGCTTCTTCTTTTTTACCGCCGCCAGCCTTACCTGTCTCTCCACCGCTCTTCCTAATAAGCTCCTGCCATTTTGTTTGCATAAGCGGACTTTCAATCGTTTCCTTGACGACTTCCTCCATTTGTTTTCGTATATTGGAGGATTTTAGAATAGTCTCTAACTGCTTTTGCATATCTGGCTGGCCAAAGAAAGCTTCCATATCTTTTTGGAAAGTGGGGTCTTTTATTAATTCCTTCATAATATCCTGTTGTTGCTTCTGCATACTTTTAGCTACGGTTTCCTTAAATTTTGGATCTTCGAACGTTTTCTTCCAAAAGTCTTCTGCTTCTTTGGAAAGCAAGGTAGCCTCAGTAGCCTTCTTCACTTCATCATGTTCCAAAACTAATAATTCACGGAAACTTGGTTCCTCTAAAAGCTTTCGCAGCGCCTTTTTACCATCCTCAGTTTGTAAAGAGTCGATCATTATTTTTTTTATTTCTTCATAGGACATGGTAGAGGCTTTATCTTGTGAACAGGCAGAAAGAAACAGCATTAGAATTAGTAGTAAGAAGAATTTTCGCATCAATCATCAGTCCTTTCTATAGATAGACTCTTTCAATTATTGTTCACATTTATGATGACTTTATGTATTGGTTACGATGAGAAATAGCTTTTTTAACAATGCATTGTTAAAATAAGTACAGATATATATTGAGAAATTGGGGGACTTTTAGTTGTGACGATACGAAATTGGGCAAAGTTTTTCTTCTTTGCAATGCTCGTTGGTGGCGCAGTCAACGGAATTTGCAGTTTATTTATTCGATGGGACTTCTTTCAACCATACATAACAAATGGTCACTGGGGTGAATTTTTAGCCGGGCTTTTATGGATGGTTTTCTTAGGATTTACAATGAGTGTTATTGCACAAGCAGGCTTTTTTGCTTATTTAACGCTCCATCAAGTGGGAGTTAATATTTTTAGAACACTTACATTATGGAATTGGGTACAGCTATTATTAATTGCTATTACTATTTTTGATATTATATTCTTCCGCTTTATACCAGGTGTAAAAGATGGACAAAGTTGGTTATTCTATGTTGGCTTGTTAATTGTATTAATAGTAGGTGCTATAGCAACAGCTATTCAAAAAGTAAAATTAACTGGAAAAAAACACGTTTTCGTTTCAGCATTATTTTTTATGATTGTTGTTACAACACTAGAATGGACAATTGCATTAATGGGTCGCGATGAAAATATTAACGAGTATGTTGCACTATTACTATTCCCACTACTCGCTGTAAATGCTTATCAATTATTAGTATTACCAAAATATAATGCAAAATCCGAAGAAGATCGTCAAAGATTAGAAGCACGCCGCAAAGCACGTCGTGAACAAGCTAAAAACGCGTAATAATTAACAAAAGAAGTTGCCTCTATTAGTTAGAGGCAACTTCTTTGTAATCCCGCATTAACGGGCGGGCAGTAATTATCGAAAGTGAAGCGTCAGGTACAAGACTTCTGCCGTAAAATTTAGCGAAAGTGTGGGAAATCAACTGTCCGTAAAAGCCCGATTGATGAAGACTAATAATCAGTGGGGATGTAGAAAACCCCCACTTAAAGTTTCGCTTTATGGTGATTTTTTTGTTTGAACTTTATAGCCGAATATATTTTCCTCAATCGACATAAATTTATTTTGTTGTAGAAATGTATTCAGCTCTTTAATCGAGATTTTATTATTTTGGTGTAAAGACATAAAAACAAAATCTCCCTTTTGTAATTTAGGTGTTTTTTCACCTTTCCAGATTAGAGAGGGAGAAAGTATATTCATCTGCTGTTGAAATAAGTTATTTTGTAAATCCTGCGAATACTGGTGATTTCGTGTTGCAAACCAAAGTGGGGTTTCTTGTAAGTGCTTTTCGTAAATATTAATATCTTTTTGAACGACGGCAAGATCAATTGGCTTATCTACGGAATCCTCAGGCCCTAATAATCCTGTAGGTAGTTTTCGCTCTTGAATGACTTTTAGGTGCTCGGATGAACGTTCAATCCATGCAGCATCTAACAAAAGAAGCGGATAAGGTTCTTTTACAGTTTTAAGCCAATCCAACAGGGTTTCATCAGAGAAAGAAATTTCGACAATAAGTGATGTACCATAATGTCCTTTTGTTACAACTGCTGGAGCATCAGCGATATTAAATACAGAAATCATAGTAGAATTTATCGGCTTTATAAAGACAAACAGTATTACGATGAAAAGCAGTGAAATCAAAGTTTTACGAACCATTCATAACAACCTCGTTTCTATATTTTTAACTTCTTTCAGCAAATGATTTCGTAGCGAAAGCAAGGCGTCAGCTACAAATGTTTTCGTAGCGAAAGCAAGGCGTCAGCTACAAATGTTTTCGTAGCGAAAGCAAAGCGTCAGCTACAGAAGTTAATGCCTCCGGCGGATGTCGCGGAATCGGAAAGGAGTTAATAAAGGATGTTAGCCTAAAATCATCGCATCCATGCGATAACGGCTAACTGACCTGCATCACGCAGGCCTAAGCACAAAGCCGATTCCGGACGCAA
>NZ_JBHJTF010000072.1:0-9926 GCF_042267565.1 Lysinibacillus sp. NPDC056232
ACTTGAAAAAGCTGCCGCCTGCAAAATACAGACAGCAGCTTCAAAAAGTTGCCTAGCTTTTTTTCAAAATGTCCTTTACAAAGGGTACACTTTAAGGTTACTAGGATTTTTATTTTTTTCGTTTAGCATTATATAGAGAATGATAGATTACTTAATAGAGTTTTAATAGATAAATCATGAAATATCGTAGTATTTTTAACAGAGTTTTAAGCCATTAAAAAAACTTATGATTAAGTTGTTCCAAAAAACAACACAAGGAGGAATTTTTAATGGCAATTAATAATGGTAATTCAGATTTCGGTTTAAAGGTATCTAAAACAGGTACAAAAAGTTTAAGCATTTCTTGGAGCAAAAGTGGTGGTATTGGTTACGGTGGATCAATTCAAGTGCAACGACCGGGAGATGGGAAAATTATTTTTTCAAAAGATTATAGTCAAGCGACTGCAAAAGATTCTATAACGGTTGAAACTCCATATTTTGGGGAATACAAGGTGCATATAAAGGCGAATAATGGATATACGTATGACACAGCTTATTGCAAAGTACATCTAGCGACAACAACGTCTGCTACTTACGAGTTTACGGCTAAAGATGTACTGAATTGGAAAATAAATGCTACATTTACACTGGGTTCTTTTGCGTTATTAGGTTTTGCTAGTTTGTTAGTTGTATCTGTAACTACTACCGTAATTTCATTAGGTGCAACAATAAGAGGTGTTTGGGTACATGACACTAAGTATGAGCCATTTCCAACTCCTAGAGCTGGGGATAAGATAATTACGAAAATAGAACCTGCAACTGATGGAGTTAGAACTACTATTTCTTTTAAAGCGAAAAACGGTGGCGTTTATCAGGACAAGGTAACTACAGCAAAATACTTGACATACACAAGATAATAAACGAAAAGCACATGATGGACTATTCATGTGCTTTTTTGAAAAATTTATAAAGTTGATAAAAAAAGTAGCTGTAGCATCCGAGCACAATTAAAATTATTCCTAAAGTTTTAACGTTAAAAGTTATGAACACTTCATCTTTTACAATAATTATAAAAATGGTAAGTAATAAAAGTAAAGCTAGATTCAATAGTAAGTTAATTAGTTGTTTTTTCTGGGTGAAAATTAAGAGTAGAATCGTTTTAAGTGCAAGGATAAGGCCGAAAACAAATAAATATATATTCATAATCATGTCGAATTCCATGTCTCACCTCAAAAATTTATTTAATTAAACCATTTCACTTCATGATACCTTATTTTCGTTATTTATTGTTATACAATGTGAATTTATAGTATAGTTAATACAAAAAAGAACATACGTTTCTGTGTGATTGATGTTATGAAATATGTTGATTTTTATAAATTTATTATCAAATTGGGGTTCCCAGTTGTAGTTTCAATGTTATTACTCGTTAAATTGGACAAGGGTATGAAGAACATAGAAATAGCGATTATTAATTTAACAAATGAGCTTAAAGACACAAAAATCAAGAGCGAAGATTAAATAAAATGTTAAGAATTAATTTGGAACAGAAAAATAGGGGAAAGGGGAAATGGGAATGAAGAAGAACGGACGCAAATTAGATAAATTGGTAGAAGAATATTTGAAATTGTATCCATATATAAATAAAGAAAAAGTCGGAACTTTAACCAAAGATCAAATGGTAGCCATATGTATAAGTGGGTTGTTAAACATAATGCCCGAAAAGGAATTTGCCTTTATCAAATATAGATATTTAAAAGGATGGACTATAGTTAAGATAGCTCAAGAGATGAGTTATAGTCAGCAAATGATATATGTTATTCGTAAAAATGCACTGAAGAAAATTTATCACGGTATAAGTCATTTGCTCTACAATGAGGAAAAAGAATTGGTTGCCAAAGTTGAAAAAGTTGATGAAACTGTGTATATCAATAATAATAGATCTTGAGTATGATATGAAAATACATTTAATTTGCCTATATGGCTATTTTTTATTATCACAAAAAGAACATATGTTCCATTTGAGGGTAATGATGTATTCTTTTTTTAGGAA
The DNA here is from genome assembly GCF_042267565.1 of Lysinibacillus sp. NPDC056232. Lineage (NCBI taxonomy): Bacteria > Bacillati > Bacillota > Bacilli > Caryophanales > Bacillaceae > Lysinibacillus > Lysinibacillus sp. NPDC056232. Next base: position 2,033 of record NZ_JBHJTF010000072.1, read on the forward strand.
AGCCACTCATTTGAAAAGAAAACATGAGTGACTTGATAGCTCTATCATCTTATTTAAAAATTGATAAAAATTATGTACACCTGTCCGTATGTTCTTTTTATAAATTTTAAGGTAAAAATGCTCCTGAAGATTTCCCTCGAATCCCCACAATCAAAACGTAAATTTCCGCTTATCTGATTAAATACAAAAACCTCGCAAACGCTTGTATAAACAAGGTTGCGAGGTTTAAGAAACGAAAGTATTCTAACGTTAAAAGATTAGCGAGAGTAGAATACAACTCACCTAGAAAACGCATTAACACCAATGGTTTTCAGTATTTATTTAATTTTTAGCCCCAGAATTAGCCCCAATGCTATCACTGAAAATCTGAACTGTTTCTTCTTCAAGTTCTTTTAATACATGTCCATACACTTCATAGATCATTGCTGGTGTGTTTCCCAAACGTTCGGCAATCACTTTCACATTGACACCTTTGTTTAATAATACGGTACAGTGTGTATGGCGTAATCCATGAAGGGTAATTTCAGGTAAGCTGGCTTTTTCTACTACACGTCTAGTCATATAAAGCAATCCAGAATCAGAAATCGGCTCACCTGTTTGATAGGAAACAAAGACAAAACTCGTATCTTTAATTTTCTTTCCGAAAGCAAAAAGAGTAGCCTTGCACCATGTATGATATTTTTCTAATTGTGTTAATACAGACTTTTCAACTTTAATAGTACGCAAGCTGTTTTTTGTTTTTGGAGAACGAACTCCTTTTTGGTCGCGTGTACGCTCAATAGTAATCGTATTGTTTTTAAAGTCAATATTTTTCCATTGAAGTCCACACGCTTCACCTCTACGGATACCCGTATATGCGATCAATAGAAGGAACGTATAATTTGTAATGTTTTCAGTTTCTTTAGCAGTTTTTATAAACAGCCCTAATTCGTCAGGAGTTAAATAATTTTCATCTGCTTTATTGGAGAGGTTTGTTGCTTCCTCAAATGCGATTTTGGTAAAACGATTTCGAAGTAAAATCTCTTCTTCTACTGCAGCATTGATAGCTATTTTAAACAAATTGTGGAGCAATCTAACTGTACTTGGTTTATAGCTTTTTTCTAACTCATTAATGTAATGTTTTTGATAAATTGCTTTAGTGAGTTGTTGCAGCTTGAAATGACTTATTAACGGCTTCATTTGTAAACGGATAGCCATTTCACGTTGTTTACGTGAGGTTACTTTCCATTTCTTTTGATTGGATTCATACCAAATATCTAGCCATTGGCCAACAGTTAAGTTATCATTTTCAATATACTTTGTTTCATCACGCAGCGTTTGAGCCTTAACTTCCAATAGGGCTTTCAATGCTGCTTTTTCTGTTTTAAAGCCACTTTTCTTCTTCTCTCTCCGTTTATTAGCGGCATCATAATACTTATGACGGTACATCCATAATTTCTCTCTGCTTGCATTGAAATAGTGATATATTTCAGGTTCTTTTGCTGATTTATATAACTTCACCTTGTCCATTCCTTTCATGCTTGGCGGCGTGTGTACAGGAATAGGTGAGTAGGTGAGTGTTATTTATCTTCTTTCATTACCCATTCTTGAATGGTTTCGGGAGATTCATTTATTATTTTTGATATTTCTTCAACGCTGCTTCCTTGAACGAACAAGGTAAGTGCTATCTCCTTTGATTTTTGTGAATTCATTATTAATGTTTCTAAATAAGATTCAAGGAGTTTAATCTGCTGTTTGGACAATTTATGAGTTTTGTACAGGATATTTGGTTGTTTTAAATAAAGCGAAAGTTCTTTTTGTGATGTTTCAATTGATTCGGATGGTGTAATTCGCTCCAAAGCCAATTCCGTAAGTTTATCTAATACTTCTTCTTTCCAATCAAATGCGCTTGAATTAGCTTTAGCGGTGAATGATTTAAGTACCGTATTGTAGTTATAATATTTTATGAAACCTTCTTCCAAATCTACGTCTATATAGTCTGGTTCAACATCTTCTTTATATTTTAAGTAATCGAGATATAGCCTATCAAATCCTTCAAGATCTGGTTCATAACTCATATTCCCTGAGAACATTTCGAATATCTTTAATTGAACATCTTCAAAAAAATAACCATCTGTCGAAAGTGCTTTTAGAACTTTTGCGGTCATTTCATATAATTTTGCATCAAGTTCATAGTAATCATGTAAAGCCTCATTGTCTAAATGTCCAGCAGCTTTCAAAAGTTTTTCATATCGAACATCTAAAGGTTCAGAGATTTTTATTAGAATCTCTGGTGAAGGGAAGTTTTTTAGTTTCCCATTTTCTATTTGAGATAGATAAGGGTGAGAAACTCCTGATAACGCAGATAAAGAAGCAAGTGTTAGCCCCCTTTTTTTGCGTAATTCTTTTATATAAGAACCAAATTGAACTAAATCCACAATTAGTACACCTCTCTCTTTGACAATATCATAAACATTTAATGTTGATATAGCAACAAATAATAACGATTAACAATTTTTAAATATATAAATGTTGACATAACAACAAATATTATCTTAATATTTGATATATCAACAAATAATATTTGATACATCAACATAAATGCGAGGTGGTGAACCGAATGGATAAAATGACTGTAAAAGAGGCAGCGCTTTACATTGGATCGTCGGAGTACAAGTTACGTGAGATGGTTCGAGGAAATGAAGTTCCTCATTACCGTATTGGTAATAAAATAATGTTTCGAAAAACAACGCTTGATGACTGGATCACACAACAAGAGTCAAAATGTTTGGCTAAATGAAGATAAGTCAAATCTATGCAGTTTCATTGTTTTAATTGTGTTGCTAACTTAAAAGAGTGTAATCAATATTGATAGTTTTAATAAAAGGATGAGGATGAAAACAACTGATAGATAGGGGGTGGAATGTTAATGATTCCAACAATTATTGAACTCCAATTAGATAAAAAGCAGATTCAACAACATATTGAAAAACAACTCGATGAGTCTATTCAAGCGCAGCTTTGGCTCGTATCGGTGGAGCGACTTGCACAGTTAACGGACATGTCCAAGCGGTGGTTAGAGACCGAGATACTAAACGATCCACGTATGAGAGCTATTGAGCGTAAAAAGAATCGTAAACGTTGGTATTTGGCGCAACAGGCTTTCGAGGTAATAACTGAAATTACATCAGAATGGTAAATAAAACGCTTGGCGGCGTGTGTTATAGGAATAATTAAAAAGGAAAGGGGCATTATTATGAATCAATTAAAAGTAGTTTCATTTAACGGTCAATTAATAACAGATAGTCGAGATGTGGCAGAAATGGTTGGGAAACGTCATACGGATTTATTAAGAAGCATCGATAATTATAGCGAAATTTTACTCAACGCAAAAATGCGTTCAGCGGATTTTTTTATTGAAAACACCTATAAAGATTCTTCTGGGAAAGAAAATAAGTGTTACCTAATCACACGCAAAGGCTGCGACATGGTAGCAAATAAAATGACTGGTGAAAAGGGTGTTCTATTTACTGCAGCGTATGTTACTAGATTTGAAGAAATGGAGCAAGTTTTAAATCGTTCTACATTCTCAAGCAATAACGCAGTGGAATTTGAAAAACAACTAATTGGCGTGAAGTACGCTACAGAAATACTACGTGTGGACGAACCATCTAAGATTCGAATGTTAGAGGAGGCTCATAAGAAACATGGTGTACCAACGAATCATTTGCCAGCTTATGTGGAAGGTGAGGAACTAAAAGTATCCTTGACGCAACTTCTAAAAGAAAATGATGTGAAAATGAGCACAGCTAAAGCAAATACACGAATGATTGAAATAGGGTTATTAGAAATCAAGGAACGACCTTCCTCAAAGGGAGGTATTAAGGAATTTAAGTCATTGACAGAGGCAGGGCGTAAATTTGGAGATAATGCAATAAATCCTCATAACCCTAAAGAAACGCAGCCATTATATTACCCATCTATGTTTAGTGAGCTTCTAGAACTGTTTGTGTTTGCAAGTCGATGAATTCTCAGGCATGTGTAAAGGAATAGCACAAACGGAGGTAGGAAACAAAAGCGCCTTAAGAATAGTAATGAACGCAGTAAAAAGCTGCTATGGGTTAACCACAAAAATGACACATATGAACTAGGATCCCTCTTAAATAAAAGGAGGAAATAATTTTGGATTTTAAATTACCAGAACTTGATAGTAAGGCTATAAAAGCAGCTGTGGAACGTGAGTTAGAAAGGTACCGTATTTTTAAATATTTAACGTTTGAGGAAAAGGAAACAACTACCACATCACATATTAATGACATTGGTGGAGGAAATGGTAATTTGACTAGTGACCAAACAGGCTCAGTTGCCAATTACAACTTGGATGCTCTAAACGTAAGACATAAGTATTGTGAACGTATTGAGCACGCTGTGAAAAGTTTACCACCAATGGAAAGGTTTTTGATTGAAGCAAGGTATATGGTTAATGATGCGGAGTATTTAACAGATATGAAAGTCTATTGTTTTAAGTTTCAACCACCTATTTCAGCGACTACTTACAATAAAATACGTGTAAAAGCTTTACAAAAACTTGCTTTGGATTTAAATATCGCACTTATTGTGTAGGGAAAAGGTGTAAAAATGATATGAAGATAGCTGGGTATCAGCATGTATAGAGAGAGGATACGTTGAATTCACTTGACTGTCGCGGATTAGCGTCTAGTGAAACGAGTTTCTTCTATATATGCAAAATTCCTAAAGAAAACAATAAAGAAAACTAACTAGCAAATACATTTTGCTAGGGAGAGCTCTATTTAATTAATGGAAACATATAAAGGAAGAATTGATTGTAACATGAGATTAAATAAACAACACTCATGATTCTCGAAGAGAAGGTGGCACATGAAAAGCGTATAACATGTATACGGCTTCAATGCAGACGTTTTAAAGAAATGTGTGACCAATTGATGACCGTGACCGACACACGCTTACAATCAATTTTGAACGCAATTAGAAGGGAGACTATGGACTACCACACAGTGCAACCTGAAACAATTAGAACAAATCTACAAAGAGAGATTTATAAGCAACTGATGAATAGATTAGACAACCTATAGGGAGTGGACTGAGCAATGAAAGAAGTTAGATGTCCTAAATGCAATAAGCTACTAAGCAGAACTAAAGGGAATTTCAAATTAGTAAATGATGATTACGACATTGAGATCCAATGCGTGAAATGCAAAACAAAAACGAATATAAAACTTGAGAGACTCTAGAAGTCCAGTAGTTGCACAGTAATGTGTATGCTATTGGGCTTTTTATTTTTTGTCACACTTGGGTGATAGCCCCCCTATCAAATTAATTTTATGGCCATTTTCCTGTAGACCGTATGAGCATGTAATTGCGCGCCTCAAATTGAATTTTTGAAAAAATTTTTAGTGTGACAAAAGGCAATATGCAATATATGCCTGGGTTCATGCTACTTAGAGATGCATAGGACTTTGTCACACTTGTCACAGCACTCCATTGTGACAAAGTCCTGAAAGGAGGTGAGGATTATGAGACAAATTGAACAGGCTTCTATGTTTATAGAATCACGTGCAGCTGCTATTGAAACGTTTAAACGCGAAAAAGAGCTTTATGAAAAGCGACATGCACTAATTATTAAGATTAATAAAGTATTGAAGAAATAACCCAACAATGAGCGTGTATGATTGTGTACACGCTCCTATTTCAAGGAGATGAAATAAGGATGATTGAATATAAAGTATTAGTCGATAAATTACCTAAGAGAGATCGAGAAGCATTTTTAAAGATTGAAGAAGAATATTATGCTTCTTGGGAATTATTGCAACACAAGAGTGAAAGCATGCGCCAAAAAGGAAAAAAGGAATATATGGAGAAATCACATGCTTTTACAACGGCACTATCATTACTTAAGAATGGAATATTTACGGCTGACGGTCCAAAAAGACCACAATTAAGTAAAGCAGAATTGTTATTGCAATCTAAAAGTAAAGACCTTTTAAAAATGGTTCCTTCATTTGCTGAGCTATTAATGTTAGTGGATGATAAACCAGCTTTAATAGAAAAAAAGAAGCAAACAATTAAAAAGTTTCAGGAAGAAATTAAACAATTAGAAGGAATTCAATTAAATAATAGCTATAGTTTAATTAATCCTAAACGATTCTTTAACAAACTTTCTACTGAAGAATGTGCGAAGAAAATTGAAGAACTACAACGTAAAATTTCCAATGAAGAAACTGAAATTAAGAATTTGCAAGCTGTTGAATCAATTGAACTGTATGGTGTATCTAAAATCTCAACTGAAATGGAGTTAGTATTAAACACTTCAAAAAGTAAGCTCAATGAAATGGCTGAGAAAGTATTAACTGCACAAAAGCAATATTTTGACCTTTTGAAACTATATGGCGAGATAAAGAGTTCAGCAAGTCATTTCAGTAATGAAATTAAAAACACCATTGATAACGAGTACCAGAAGGTAGCAGCTGCTTCACAAAATCCATCTTATCCGAACCAACCAAGTAAAAGATTTACTATTCCTGTAACACTGGAATTTGATCCACGTATTAGAGAAGGCCATATTGAACGAATTATTGATTTTCGCGGACAAATCACAAATGAGGTTATGAAGCGACCATGACAAAATCTTTAGTTATTAGTGGATACGCACTTTGTTGGAATGAACGAGCGTGTATCCATGATGACCAAGGGAGATTTTACGAGCAGTTCCTACAAGGTGCCTTTGTAGACTCTATAAAAAAACGGAATCAAACTGCTCGATATTTCCATTTGAGTTCGCTTGATTTTGCAAGTGCAGAAACTGGTCAACTTACATTATTTGAAGATGAAAAAGGTTTGTCTTTTCGTATTGAATTAGAAAATAACCATGAAAATCGTCTACTTTACAACTTAGTAAAGGATGGGCAATTAAGTCACGTTTCAGTTGGATTTAAAAATGCAGAATATAAAGAGATGAAAAGAGGAAGGCAAAAGTTTAGGTTAATACAACGTGCAGAGTTAGTAGAAATTAGTGTAGTAGAAAATCCAGCTTATAAAACATCTATTGTGCAAGTGGGTTGTAACAATAAACGATTAGAGTTGATTTCTAAAATTGATACGGCATTGAGTAGATAAAACACTTACTTCGGTAGGTGTTTTTAATGTTGTCAGATTAGCGTTATTGGAATATGATACCAATTCTATTACAATTGTAGTAGAAAGGTGTGATTATATTGAAAGGTAATTTTGAAAAGTATTTAGAATTTAATGAAGCAGCAGAAGGATTAGATTTATTAATAGAATCAGGTTATTACGGTGAAGAAGCAAGAAAATTAGTGGAAGATAGGGAAAATTACGATGATGTAGATTATTTTATTAGAGTACTAACAGAATGGCATGAAGATAAGAATCAAGTGAATAAACACAAAACATACGAGTATATTTCAATTTTACTTAAGTTATATATTCAAGCTGTCAAAGAAAATCCTGAAAAATCACTTAAACTGATAGCTAATTTTAAACTGGGTCCTGAAGATAATACGGCTATGGAATTCATGACTGCATATACTGAGTATGTTAGAGTGTTCAATGATACAAAATTATTAGCAGCAGAAGTAACCGCGGACCCTCAAAATCTTGCAAAAAAATTAAGATATACAAAAGCAATTTCTGTAGCATATATGAATGGTATCGAATATATTAGCAAAACATTAAATCTCTTAATTTGTTTAGAGAAGATTGTAAAAAAAGAACAGTATAATTTTTATAAGATAAATAAAATGCCCTTACATGATAAAATCTTGTTGTTTAATCCTGAAAATAAATATGACACTTTGTTGGAAATGATAGATAGAGAATTACGAAATGCTGAAGCACACACAACAATAAATTATGT
>NZ_JBHJTF010000073.1:0-9516 GCF_042267565.1 Lysinibacillus sp. NPDC056232
TACCTTGTATATTTTTAAGTTTATTTTCCCAAGAGAATTAAAGCCATGCCTAAACTGATCTGTTTTAATAGTATCCCCTTTAAATTCTTGATCTTCCTTTAATCCTAATAATTTTTTAATATAGTTTTCAACAATTACGATTCTATGCTCAAAATCTAAATCTTGATTTGCATTAATACCCCAGAAAAAACCTACAAACAAATCATTTTGCTTATCTTTATCATCAATATATATATTTAATCCTTTGTCTTCCAAATATGTAATTGCTCTTGTATGAGCAGATTCATCAAAATAAAAATTATATACCGCCATGTAAGTAACCCCCTTTATATTTCTATTTAAATTACTTTCCTAAAATAATTTCAAAACGATTATATTCGCTACGGTAAAGGTGTGATCAGAGTACCCGTATAATTCTTTGAGGTCTTATAATATTGAATTACCAATACTTTGCGCATTACTTTTTAATTTTTGTAAATAATAATCTAATTGATTCTCTTTAAAATTCGTTTCTGCCATAAATACACTTAATACCGCTACTGTCTCATCATTTGAAGCATTAATAATCGGAACCGATATACCAATAGCTCCTTGTACATGCTCACTATTCGTATAGCAGTAGCCTTTTTCACAAATTTCTTCTAACGACTTTTCAAGTGCTTCTATCGTTGTAATGCTATTTTTTGTATGTGCATCCAGCTCAAGTTCTGCTAAAGTTTTTGCTCGCTCTTGTAGATTAAGCTGTTTTATAAAATACGCAAGATGGGTTTTTCCAGCTGTTCCCGTCGGTAGTTTATATACATAGCCTAGCTTTTCAGCCCATTTCAAAGTAATTGGGCTTTCTTCCTTCTCAACAAATGAATAAGTCATTTGGTCACTATACATCATACTTAAATACACTGATTCTTGAAATTCCTTAGCTAACTTTTGCATATAGGGCTTTGCAATTTTACGAAGATCTTGCTCTACCATATTATACAATTTAAGAATATTCGGTGGATTCAATATATATTTTTTCGATTCTTCTCGTTTAATAAAACCTGTATTATTTAGCGCTTCAACTAATCTATAAGCCGAAGTCAAGCTAATGTTTAACCCTTTTGCCACATCCGACACAGCTAAAGATCGTTCATTCGCAAATAGCATCAGAGCACTCAACGTACGTTCAGCCACTAACGAGCTTTTACTTGTATTATTCATCCAAACACCTTCTTTTAATATTCCATTAACCTATATGTAAATTACTTTTAAAGCCTACTTGAAGATTATAGCATGGCTTATTATAGTAAGATTATGTGTAGGAACATCCACATTTTGCTAATCCTAATATGTTACCATAAAAATAAAGAATCAAGCCACCGTTAAAATTGGCGAACTTGATTCTTTATTATAGACATTCCTATTTATTCAATTATAACCAAACTGATTGATTAAATTCCACTAAACCACTTTTGAACATTTTCATACATCATCGTATGAATTTGGTGATCTGTAACTCCTTCTTTTCGCAACTGCGGAAGAATCTCATCAATTAGGAAACGAATAGACCAACCTGGAATTATTTCATCGATTGATTCTTGCGTATACCAATCAATATTACAGCAATAGTCTTGTGATAAGAATATGCGCTTCTCTAGGCCTTCTTTCAATAATTGCAATAACACTTCATTTCTTTTTGCAGCTGGAAGAGGTCCTTGTCCAAAACGGTCCATTCCTATATAAGCGCCTTTATCTAAAATCTTATGAATATAATTCAAGTTTGTGCTATCACCTGTGTGACCAATCATAACAGATTTTAAATTCACACCCTCTTCTTCAAATATTGCTAGTTGATTCAAGCCATTTTCCGTTTCAGGATGAGAATGTGTCATAATAGGCACACCTGTGCTTTTATGAGCACGTGCAACAGCACGAAATACTTTTTCAAGATCTGGTGTAAGACCAGGTGCATCTGCAGAACATTTAAGGAACCCCGCTTTAATATTTGTATTTTGAATGCCCTTTTCAATATCATGAATGAATGCTTCTGCCATATGATCTATTTCTCTGTTTTGGAAATAGTAAGGGATATCTGTAAATGAATAAATACCTGTGGCTGTTACTATTTGCATATCTGTTTCATTTGCGACACGCTCTAAAAATCGCACATCTCTTCCCATCCCTACAACAGTTGGATCACAAATTGTTTTTACTCCTTGTGATTTTACAGCATTCGCACCTTCTACAGCTTTTTTATAAATTACATCTTCATCATATAAATGTGGGAATTGAAACGTCACTACTTCAGATCGTAATAATAAATGTTCATGTACAAGTGTACAACCCAAATCATTAATATTTAGCTTTCCTGTAACTGTATTTATAGATACCATATACCATTACCCCTTTTCATGATACGTAATCTACTTTATTTTTTACATCTCTATCATAGATTTAAGCACTTTTTGTTTTCTAGCATCATCAAATGCTAGAGCACCATTCAATAAAGGATACACAGCGACGATTGCTGCAAATTGCTCCTTATAAGAAGCTAATAAATTAAATGTTTTTTCAAAGTCATTACTATAATAGCCATAGCTTGGTAATAGGTTAATTTCACCTCTCACCATCACATTTAACGGTAATGTAACGTCCTGTTCATATAAAGCAACTACAACAAATGAACCACCTTTTTTAAGTCTTGAAATACCTTGTTGCGCAGCCAAAGAAGAACCCGAACATTCGAAAATAATATCCGCATCATTTCTTTTTTCCAAAGAATCCTCTACGATTTCAACTGCAATATCAAACTTTTCAATGGTACTTAATCGAACAGAACGATCTCTTCTTAAGCCTAAAACAGTAACAAAAGCTCCTGCATTTTTAGCAGCTATCGCTACAAAGAAACCAATGATGCCACAACCCTGGACTAACACTTTTTTACCTGTAATATCATTTGATACTTTTTCAACAGCGTGTAACGCAACGGAAAGAGGCTCGGCAAGTGCAGCAATTTTAAAGGGCACATTTTCAGGTATGAGATGGACTGAAGCAGCATTTACCTTCACATATTCAGCCATTCCGCCATCAAAATGCAAACCAAGGCATTGAATATTTGAACAAATATTTTGCCTCCCTTGTCTGCACTGTTCACATTGAGAGCAAGTCACACCTGGTTCAACAATAACGTGTGCATTTAGCAAGTGTTCATTACTTGATGCAGGGTGAACCTCTACTACAGTTCCAGATAATTCATGGCCTAATATAATTTCCTTCGGTACAAATTCATAGCCTTTAGCATGGTGAGCTGCATGCAAGTCACTTCCACACACACCACAATGACTGACTTTTATGAGTATTTCATTTTCCTCAAGTATAGGTCTTTGTCTATCTTGGACGTTTAATTGCCCTTTGCCAACTTTCACTAATGCTTTCAAAATGATTTCCCCTTTTGTCAGCTATCCTCAGCTGCTATTTTGTTATACCACCTGTAACATCAATAATACTTCCTGTTACATAGTCGGATAGATCTGTTGTTAAAAATTCAATGACATTGGCGCAATCTTCAGGTGTCCCGAAACGTTTTAAAGCGGTTTGGTTTGTATATGTTTCAGCGCCTGCTTTTTCAAATTGCTCAATTAAGCGACCAGTAGCAATATATCCTGGTGCAATTGCATTAACTGTAATATTGTATGGTCCTAAATCTTGTGCCAGATATTTTGTATAAGAAACGATTGCGGCCTTTGTAGAACCATAGTGCGAGTAAGTGCCTCCTTCTGTTGCTTGTAATCCAGTAACAGAGCTTACTGTGACGATTTTCCCGTAATTCTTTTTCTTCATACCTCCTGCAACTGCTTTGACACAATTCACTGTTCCGACAAAGTTGCGCTCGTACACTATTTTCAACTGCTCCAAGTCAATTTCAGATGCTTTATTTTCAAGTATAGCCCCCGTCCCCCCACCAGCATTGGCAACTAAAATATCTACTTCGCCTAAGTGAGTAACAATTTTATTAAAAGCCTCTTGAACAGCAGCTTCATTTGATACATTTGCCTCTACACCAATTGCTTTTACACCATGCTCTAACAATTCATCGACAACTGTTTCATACTGCTCACCGATATGCTCTTTTTCAAATTGCTGATACGACTTTAAGTCCACATCAATTATTCCTATATGTGCTCCTAATTGTGCTAACCTTAATGCATAGGAACGCCCTATTCCTCGTGCTGCACCTGTGACAACTGCTACTTTGCCTTCTAATTTTTTCATTTCCAATGCTCCTTTCTTTACTCATTTGTTTGTAATGAATCCATAACTCCAACAGGAGGAATGTTATGATCATCTGACATCAAATCAATGATAACGCTTTCATTTGAGCTAAAAGCTTTTTCAATAGCTGGTGCAATTTCTTCAATCTTCTCTACTCGAATACCAGGAATACCGCAAGCCTCCGCTACTTTAGTATGATCAACAAATGAAAAATCACATATATTTGTGTATCTACCAAACATCGCGCTTTCCGCATATTTTTGATAACCTAAAATACCGTTATTAATTACAGCTACTACTATTTGAATACCAAGACGTTTACATGTTTCAAGTTCACTCCAAACATGTCCAAATCCCCCATCACCAACAAGACAAAATACTTTCTTATGTTGATTTGCTAGCTTTGCCCCCATTGCCATCGGTACCCCCCATCCTAAACCAGCTAAGCCACGTGGGAAAATAAATTTGCGCATTTTCGTTGCCGTTAAGTAGTTGGCATTCCAAACAGAAGAAATACTTGCATCCGCTACAACGATATGGTCATCTGTTAAATTCTTTTCTACTTCATATAAAAATCTTTCTACTTTAATTTTGCCTGTCGTTTGTGTAATGATATATTGCATATCTTGCTGATGCTTTTTGCGAGATTGCTGTATTTGTTGTTCAATCGCAGCTCGTTTACTTGCTCTTTTCTCTAAATATCTATTTTGCAACTGTATTTTCAAGCTTTGTAAAGTTAATTTAGCATCCCCAACTAGTCTTAATGATTCATAGTTTCTACCAATTTCTACTGGATCAATATCAATATGAATATATTTAGCATTTTCAGGCAGCAATAACCAACTATCTGTACCATTTTGATTTGTACGGTTGCCGACTAATAAAATGACATCTGCTTGCTGTACCATTGGCTTTAAATGTGTGCTAACTCCTCGTTTACCCATATAATAACCAATGGGTCCAATCGTTAATGGATGCCTTTCATCAACTGCACCTTTTCCCATTGTTGTAGTTGCAACAGGAATCGAAAACTCTTCTTGAATAGCACGTAATTCATCCATGGCGTTGGAAGAAATGACGCCACCACCCGCATAAATAAATGGATTTTCTGCTTTGCTTAACCATTCAGCAGCTAGCTCGACTTTAGATGTATCTGCAATTGTACGATCTAATGGGAACGTACCATAACTTAGCGTTCTTCTTTCATTAATTGGATACTCATTCGGATCTGTAATAATATCCTTTGGTAATAGTAATACCGTTGGCCCAGGACGCCCAGATCCTGCTGTTTTAAATGCCATGTCAATATAATCTTCTATTCTAGCCTCAGTTGGAATACGCTTAATCCATTTTGATACTCCTTTAAAAAGCTCTAAGTGATCTATTTCTTGGAAAGCATTTTTCTCTTCATCGTTTCTTGAAACTTCCTCTACTAAAGCAACGATTGGATAAGATGCTTTTAGTGCTTCTGCTAAGCCTGCTACTAATAATGTTGCAGCTGGTCCATGCTGTGCAGTAACGACTGGGATCGAATTTGTACACATCGCATATGCTTGCGCCATATATGTTCCTGCATTTTCTTGACGATAGCCGATTTGCTCAATACCAATATCTTCGCATGCCAAAGTTACAGTAGGTGGGTTGCTTTGGCCGAAAAGATATTTGACCCCGTGTCTTTCTAATGCCAATGCAATACGCATAGCATTTGTTGATTTACCATTATTGTTTCTCTCATATTTAAGTACCATCATAAATCCTCCATTAATTTTGATTCCATACGATTAATTTTGTTTCTGTCATTTCTTGCATTGCATATTTAATACCTTCTTTAGTGTTACCGCTTTCTTTTACACCACCATACGGCATTTGGTCTACACGGTATGTTGGAATATCGTTAATCATCACCCCACCAACTTGTAGCTTTTTAGAAGCTTCAAATGCAGTATGAATGTTTTGTGTGAAAATACCTGCTTGTAATCCATATTTAGAATTATTTACTTGAGCAATTCCTTCTTGAATAGACTCGATCGGTGTTATAGTTACAATCGGTGCAAATACTTCCTGACAACTTACTTTTGACGTTGTGGCAACATTCGTTAAAATAGTTGGAACTAATACATTATTTTCAATATTGCCCCCTGCTAACACGTTAGCCCCTTGTTGCTTAGCTTCTTCTATCCAAATCATGCTTCTTGTTAAATCTTTAGCTGAAATAAGTGAAGAAACATCAGTATTTGCATTTAGCGGGTCACCACAAACAAGTTTGGCTGCTTCACTACGGAAAAGCTCTAGAAATTCATCATATAAGTGCTCCATCACATAAATTCGTTACAAGGAGATACAAACTTGTCCCTGATTTGAATAAGCTCCTATTACACACTTTTGGGCAACCTTCTGTAAATTTGATGCATCTTCTATAATGACGCCTGCATTGGATCCTAATTCTAAGCTCACTTTTTTTAAACCTGCTTTGGCAATAATTTCTTTCCCTACTTCTGGGCTACCTGTAAATGTAATCATATTTACGTTGTCACTCGTTACAATGCGGTCTCCTACAAGGGAACCTCTGCCCGTAACAACATTGAGAACTCCTTTTGGTAAGCCTGCCTCTTCTAAAAGTCTTGCTATAAAGAAAGCAGATAATGGAGTTTCAGTAGCTGGCTTTAAAATAATGCTATTACCTACAGCAATCGCAGGACCTAGTTTATGTGCAACTAAATTCATTGGGAAGTTAAATGGCATAATAGCCCCAACAACCCCTATAGGCTCTTTTTGTGTATAACCAAATCTGCCCGCGCCTGTTTTTGCAGCATCCATCGGAATAATTTCCCCAACATTTCTTTTTGCCTCCTCTGCCGAAAACTTATATGTTTCGATCGTACGATTAACCTCACCGTATGCTGTTTTCAAAGGCTTAGCTGATTCAAGAGCTATTAATGTAGCTGCCTCATCCCTTTTTTCAGTAAGTAATAATGTTAATCTCTCTAAAATTCTCGCTCGTTCATAGGTTGTCATCTCAGCAATCTCATTCTGATTTTTTACTGCACTTCGGATAGCATCATCAACCTGCTCTAAAGAAGCCTGTGGAATCTCTGCAATTTTCTCGTTTGAAAAAGGTGAATACAAATCTGCATAAACTTCAGCCTCTACCCAACATCCATCAATGTAAAGCCTTTCTTTCAAAATCCGCACCACCTAAATTCCGATTATCGTAATCTATTCCTATTATCGGAATTAAATCAAATTCTAAATGACATTCTTTTTTAAGTCAATATATTTATTGAATATTCTGAATAAGATAAAAATAAGATTTCTCTCGACTCTCATAGAAAAACTACAGAAGTCGTAGCAGCTAATTTGATAACTTCTTCAAAATTAAGTGAAAGGCTGGGACAAAATTGGTCAAAACCTTAAAAAGCGCGAGAAATCAATTTTAGAAACATTGATTTCTCGCGCTTTTCGATTATAAATATTCCCCATTTAGCTAAAACTTCTGTCCTGTTATTTTGATTATCTCAACATATTTTTAGCTTTAACACTCTTTATTTTTGATGTTTTTTTCTTTTGAATAATCATTATTCTTAAAATACATTTATATCTGAGGAACTACTGACAGGATATTACTTACTTTTTCTGCTTACCTCTTCTTCATAAATACTGCCAGTAGAAGAAGTATGTTTAATAATCCGCTTTTCATCCCAATTAATTGTCTTATTTAATGCGCATTCTAATTTATCGATTTTCCTTTATTTCCTAATCATTTTCTTATTAACATCGATAAATTTGTATACTCTATCTATTATTCCATGATCGTCCGAATAATTCTTTTCCATTGATAGCTCTAATACTTTAGTATCTTTCAATATTTTTTGGCTTTTTAAACTATAAGTTGACATTTTATCAAAAGAGATGAATATTTGGAATATCCCTCTTAATTAGGATTTAACCCTTTCTTTCATATTCAAATTGATTTGCATCATCAGTATGAAATGGC
The DNA here is from genome assembly GCF_042267565.1 of Lysinibacillus sp. NPDC056232. Classification (NCBI taxonomy): domain Bacteria; kingdom Bacillati; phylum Bacillota; class Bacilli; order Caryophanales; family Bacillaceae; genus Lysinibacillus; species Lysinibacillus sp. NPDC056232. The sequence goes on from NZ_JBHJTF010000073.1 coordinate 8,246, forward strand.
TTTTCCCTCATAATATTTCTTCTCCAATTATTAATAAAAATATCAAAAGTTAATATACCCCATTTATTATACTATGAAACTTGGAATTTGTTGCTTATAAAATAATTCTTTTTTACTATAATCATCTTAAGAGTAAGATCTAACGCTTGAGGCCAATAGCAGCCGATTATATAAATTACTTACACTAAGAAGGTGGCACTGGGGACAAGCGTTATCACACAATCCCCAAATGGTATCAGCAATGCCTTGAACATTGTGAAGCCTTTGCTATATCTAAAACTACTATCGATTTATTCTTCCACCTACAGGATTTGAAACATGAACAAAATCTTAAAGAAATTAAATATCACAAGATATGAAACAAAACCTGCTAACTTAGATATAGAAAAATAAAGTACAAAAAGTTCACAGCCAGTCAGATATAAATGTCCGCATCGAGATGTACATTTTTGCTTGTCTAAGCATGTACACTTTCGCTCAAAATGTACTTCTCTATTCATGTGTATGAATAATTACAACTTGACTTGGAGACCTCTACTCGCATGAATCGACAGCCAAAACCCAGATACTACAAGGGCTGGCTAGCCGAACAAGGCTATCATGCTCGCCACTCCAAGTAAAGTTGTAATATACATTGGTGAGCAAAAATGTACATGGTTATACGAGCGTTTTTGTACGTACTTATAAGCGCATTTATAGTCAGAGATGCGCATGAAAATAAAAATAAGACTAGAGGGAACTAAATGAAGGAGCAATATCGAGTTGTAAAAGTAAGCTACTCTAACGAGCTATCACCTGAGTCTGAATTATGGTTTAAAAGATTTATTGAAAAGTACTTCTTGATTATGTTGCAAAAGATTACAGATTACGAACTTTACTGATTAGTAGAAAATAAATTTCGAAAGAATTATTACATGAAGGAATAAAATTAATTCAATTCTTATCGTTTTCTCAAAAAATTATAAAAGCCCGTAAACATTGATATATCAATGTTTACGAGCTTTTAAGTATTTCTTATCTTGACTAAAAAACTTCTAATGATACCGGTGGTCGGGACAGGGAATGTAAAAAAAAGCCTTATATATCAAGGTTTTTTACCAAGAGTGTGTAAAATTTGTGTAAAATGATTTGGCAATGATGATTTGTCAAATTAAGTGCAACAGTTGCTCATCAAATGCCTCGTTTGCAGTTTTCCAACCAAGACATTTTCTTGGTCGGTTGTTGATATAGTTTAATGATTCTGTTAGTTCTTCTGGTGATACTTCTTCGAA
>NZ_JBHJTF010000074.1:0-9215 GCF_042267565.1 Lysinibacillus sp. NPDC056232
GCAACAAATGTTTTATCTGTGCGAAAGCGAAGCGACAGCAACAAATGTTTTATCTGTGCGAAAGCGAAGCGACAGCAACAAATGTTTTATCTGTGGGAAAGCGAAGCAGCAGCAACAAATGTTTTATCTGTGCGAAAGCGAAGCAGCAGCAACAAATGTTTTATCTGTGCGAAAGCGAAGCGTCAGCAACAAATGTTTATCTGTGCGAAAGCGAAGCGTCAGCAACAAAGCGCCCAGTCGGAACGGAAATCAACCACACGTTATGGTGATGAGCCACTTTATTCCTGTTGCGGCTTAAGCTTGGATTTATAAAATAAACAACTGCATAAAACAAGAACAGCAATAACCGCAAACATTGCATCCATGTAATGTGTTAACAGCCACCCGCCAATAATGGGTCCAATAAAGCCTCCTAAATTTTTAAATTGGGCTGCTCCTAAATAGACTCCCTTTTGTGTATCAGGCGCAATTTCATCAATCATGATACTCATAGTCGGAAAGGCGAAAATTTCACCAATCGTGAATATAATCATAGCGATCATATATAGTGGATAGTTATTTGAGAAGCCGAATAATAAAAGACCAAACGCGAAGAACAGAATTCCTACTAATAGAGTAGCCGAAGATGAAAAACGTTCTGAAAGTATACTAATCGGTAATTGTAGTAATAATACAACCGCTGCATTTAGTGAGATTAGTACAGAATAGAGCTTGGCACCTTCTTCGATTTTAAGTTCAATGATTTGTGGCAGAGTTGAATCAAATTGAGAGTAACCAATATTTATTAAAATTGCCCCGAAAATAAAGCTTAGTAGTACACGATTCGTCAAGAGTATCGTGAAGGTTTGCAATATTTTTGTAGGTGTTGAAGCTTTTGGTTGCTGCATTTCATAGCGATTTAAAACGAAAAATAAAAATACAGCATAAATAATATACATAATTCCCGTCAGCATAAATGGAATACTTGGGCTAGACAATTGAGAAATATAAACACCAATAACAGGACCGATGACAGCCGCTATGTTAATCGCTGTATAACGAAGCGAGAACAATCTTTTTCGTTTGTCGACAGGAGTAAAATCAATCATTAATGCCTGTGTCGAGGGTTCAAAGAAGGAGCGACATAAGCCATTTAAGGCATTCAATGCTACGAAAAACCAAACCGTATGAGCTGTTGCAAAGCCAAAGAACACAATGCTCCAAACAACAATAGTAAGTAAAATGACGCTTTTCCTGCCAAATCGGTCAGTTAAATAACCACCAAAGAATCCTCCTACAGTGGAGATTAACGGTGCAATACCAATCGTCAAACCTATTTGTAATGGGGATGCTTCAATTTCATTATGTAAGTAGATGGCTAAAAAGGGCATTGCCATAAAACTTGCTATGCGTGTGAAAATAGTTCCACCTAAAATGATCCAAACTAGAGGATGAAATAGTTTGGTGATTTTCATAGAATATCCTCCTTTCAAAATGTAGAATGTTTCGATTTTAACGGATTGTTAAGCAATTGTAAATAGTCGAAAAATATATGGGGAATACTAAAAAACGAAATGTTATAAAATGCAAGTGATTCTTAATGAATAGTGGGGAGAAGTAAGCTGGAAACTTCATAAGAGCGAAATGTTTGATGACATTTGTTATAACGTATGCGATGTACATAAGTTGATCTTCGGTACGAGGGCGACTCCTTTGGGATTAGCAATAGAGGAACGAAGGCTAAAACCATCACATCCTATGATAACGCCTTCGTGACCAACATCGTGCTGTTGTTGCTGCCGCTACGCTATCGCGCAAAAAACAACTGCAGGCCTAAGCACAAAGTTGATACCGGATACAATTATTCCGAGGCATAATTGATTAATGGGGGTCATTAACAAATAGTAGAAAACAAAAAAAGAATGACCACGACGAAAGGTCATTCTTTTCCCATACAAAATGCTTTACGCGTTACACGTAAAAACTAAGACGTCAATTTTACTTTTTTCTTCGTCGTTGTCCATTTGCCTCGACTTGGACTCATCACCAAATCGTTAAAGGCTAACACGTTCAAATCTCTTTGAACGGTGCGAGGAGTGATACTAAACTCTTCGACTAAATCCTGTGTAGACACGGTTCCTTTGTCTAAAATAAACATGTACACATCTTTAATACGATTAAGCATTCGATCAGTAGTTGGTTTCATAAATGAACCACTCCTTCATCTTAATTCTCTTGGCAAAGACTAGCGGACGACAATATGTGCGGAGTGCACTTAGGCTAATAAGTAGCTGCCTTAGACATCCCCTTTTCTAATTTTATATTCAGAAAAATCATTCTGATAAGTTCATTATATAGAAAAACAAGTCAGTTTTCTAGTGAATGCAAGAGGAATTTACAATTAAGACATAAAATTTTTACTGTATTTTGTGGGAATAAGTGAAAAACGTGCTATATGTGGTAGTGTTCGAAGCAAGATTTTGAAAAGTTGTCAGAAAGATGATTGTAATTTATGTTGTAAAGAGTAGAATAATGTTATTACTTTAGAGGAGGTCCATCATATGGATTGGTTACAAGCTGCAAAGGAAAGACAAGATGAATTGATACAAGATTTACAGGAGCTTGTGCAAATTAATAGTGTTCTTGATGAGAATACGATCACTACTGAAGTACCTTTTGGTGATGGTCCATTAAAGGCTCTTGAATGGTTATTAGCAAAGGGCCAAGCTGAAGGTTTGCAAACTAAAAATATTGATAATTATGCAGGTCACATACAGATGGGTGAAGGTGACGATTTATTAGGTATTTTATGTCATGTTGACGTGGTACCAGTTGGTGATGAAACAAATTGGACTTACCCACCCTTTAGTGGCACTGTAGCAGATGGAAAGCTATTTGCTCGTGGTGCGATAGATGATAAAGGCCCAACAATTGCTGCATGGATGGCCATGAAACTTGTCAAAGATGCAGGCATTGAGCTTAATAAAAGAGTCCGTATGATAATCGGTACGGATGAAGAAACTGGCTTCCGCTGTGTCGACCACTATTTTAAACATGAGGAAATGCCGACGATTGGATTTGCACCAGATGCGGATTTCCCGCTCATCAATGCTGAAAAAGGCATTGCCGAGCTAGTGTTCTCTCAAAATAAAACAGGTGATGCTTCGAAAGAACAGCTATTACTATTTAATGCTGGAAAGCGACCAAATATGGTACCGGATTTTGCAAAAGCAACGGTGCAGTTCGTTTCCTCACAATTCGAACAGAATTTTCACGCATTTTTAAGTAAAAATCAGCTAGAAGGGTCTTTATTAATCGAGGGTTCTCGCTATATAATAACTATCAAAGGTAAGGCAGCACATGCAATGGAGCCGGAAAAAGGTGTCAATGCAGCTGTTTATCTTGCAGCATTTTTACAACAAGAGTTGACGACAGAGGCAAGTAAACAATTTGTCGACTTTACCGCAGATGTTTTTTATCAAGATCATTATGGCAACAAGCTTGATTTACAATTCGAGGATGAAATGTCTGGTAAAACTACATTAAATCCAGGTATTGTAACCTACGATGTGGCTAAAGGTGGCAGCATGGTCATTAGTATGCGCTATTCTGTCTCATATCCGTTTGATGAAAAAATCACGGAAGCACAACGCTTAACTGTGGCAAAAGGATTTTCATTGGATATTCAAGATGACTCTAAACCACATTATGTAAGCGAGGACGATGCACTTATCCAGACTTTAGCAGATATCTATAGACGTCAAACAGGAGACTATGAAACACCTCTACTGTCTACTGGTGGTGGTACGTATGCGCGTGTCATGAAAAAAGGTGTAGCATTTGGCATGCTGTTCCCAGGTGAACCTGACGTAGCGCATCGTGCGGATGAGTTTGTCGTCATTGAAAATCTCATAAAAGCAACAGCTATTTATGCTGAAGCAATTGTTGAACTTGCAGGAAACAAATAAATTAAAGATGAAAAGGATGAACGTAACAAATGGCATATTCATTATGGAATGATCAAATCGTTGAAGAAGGATCAATTGCAGTATCTCCAGAAGACAGAGGTTACCAATTTGGTGACGGCATTTATGAAGTAATTAAAGTTTATAACGGAAATATGTTCACAGCACAAGAACACATTGATCGTTTCTATGCGAGTGCCGAAAAAATTCGTCTTGTCATTCCTTATACTAAAGACGTATTACACAAATTATTACATGAACTTATCGAAAAAAATAATTTGGAAACGGGTCATGTTTACTTCCAAATTACACGTGGTACAACTTCTCGTAATCATATTTTCCCAGATGCAAGTGTTCCAGCTGTATTAACAGGGAATGTTAAAACTGGTGAGCGTTCATATGAAAACTTTGAAAAAGGTGTTAAGGCTACCTTAGTAGAGGATATTCGCTGGTTACGTTGTGATATTAAATCTTTAAACTTATTAGGTGCTGTAATGGCAAAACAGGAAGCATCTGAAAAAGGCTGCTATGAGGCTATTTTACATCGTGGTGACATCGTAACAGAATGTTCATCAGCAAATGTTTACGGCATTAAAGATGGTAAGCTTTATACACACCCTGCAAATAACTTCATTTTAAACGGTATTACACGCCAAGTTATTTTAAAATGTGCTGAGGAAATTAATTTACCTGTTATTGAAGAACCAATGACAAAGGCTGATTTATTAACAATGAGTGAGATCATTGTGTCATCTGTATCTTCTGAAGTAACACCTGTTATCGATGTTGATGGTAACAAAATTGGTGCTGGAGTTCCAGGTGAATGGACTCGTAAATTACAACAAGCATTCGAGGCGAAATTACCGCTTTCTATTAATGCGAAATAAATGAATCTTGTAAGAGAGCTACCCTAAACTAAACTTGGGTAGCTCTCTTTTTTTTATAGAACAAATTATGGATGTTTTCTCCTGTAACGTCATGTAAAATAAAAAACGATGACTACAGTTGTAGAATGATTGCTATCGGGATTTAATTTCAATGAGCAAATGTCGATGTAATGTATGCAATTGTCTATTTATCTTCATTTAGCTAGCGATAGAAATAGATGTTTTCTGTGCGAAAGTGCAGCGACAGCAACAATTACGCCAAGGCGAAATTGATATTGCGATTGATTTGCCTACTAAGCAAGAGTGGAGAAATTAGCAAATTAGATATAGGGCGAGTAAGATTGGAGTGACCAAAACACATGGCACAATTGGTGAAATTACAAGATTATATTTCACGCTATCAAATTGATTTAGCAAGATATCCAACACAATTTGTACGTTTAAAGCAAAGTCAATGGGAGCGTGTTAAGCGACAGTGGGAGTTAGGAGAAGAAATTAGCGAGTGGCAACATAACGACGACGATTCAGAAAATGATCCTTTTGAGGGAAAAGAAAGATTCTCTTTATTCAAAAAAATATTTGCCGGTCGTCAGAAGGAAGAAAATGAGGATATTGAACAGATCGAGATAACGAATGAATTAGTGAGTGATGAAGATAGCATACCAGACGAAGAAACGACTTTAACATTTGAACCAAAAATTGTCTATGCACCACAATCTATTCATGAATTAAAACGAATGTTTATCGATCAATTTTTCCATTTCCAAATGAAATGGGCAAGTTCAACACTACGTGAAAAGTCGTATGTAGATCCTCGTTTTATGCGCGATCCTTTGTTACGAAATTTGTTGCAAAAATTACCTGATAATTATTTGCTTTTTTATTATCCTATTTTACAAATTAGAAAAGCACCTATAGAGCTTGATGTTGTGCTAATGTCACCGACAGAATGTATTTGTATAACAGTACTAGAAGCGGAAAATCAAGCAGTTTATGTAGGGGGCAGTGAGCGATTCTGGATAAAAAAAGTAGGGACGAAGGATTCGAAAGTCCTGAATCCAATGATAAGTTTGAATCGTATGGAGTCTGTATTAACTCAATTATTTAAGCAGGATAATATAAATATGCCGATTCGCAAGGTTATTTTAACACAGAATGGATATTTCGATTATCCAGGATCACCTTACGGAATTCAATTTGTTGATCGTCGAAATTATGGAGAGTGGATGGAGCATTTAAGGAATGTTTCCTCTCCTATGAAGCATATGCAAATTCGTGCTTCTCAAACGATTTTAAGCAATGTACAAACAACATCCTTTAATCGAGATATTTGGCAGCAATCTTCTCAACCAGCTGGGGATTAGTAATGCAAGTATTATTTATTGTGAATGAAGCAGCGGGGCACGGTAAAGGTAAGAAAGTTTGGCACCATCTTCAACAGCATTTAACAATTAACTATGAAGTCGCCTTTACAGAATATGAGGGACATGGGCAGGAGCTTGCAAAAAATTGGGCGCAAGATGCTCAAACAAAAAAAATAATTGTTATTGTTGGCGGTGACGGCACAATACATGAGGTTGTTAGTGGCGTTGTACATAATAAATTTATAGTTATTGGTGTAGTTCGTGCTGGTTCGGGAAATGATTTCGCACGATACTTTACTACATTTCAAGATGCCTTTCAAATTGAAAGCTATATGCAAAATGAAATGGTTTACCTCCCAATGGATGTTGGTGCCGTTCAGTTTGGAGATCATCAGCACGAGATATTTGTCAATAATGCTGGTGTGGGCTTTGACGCATTTGTCACCAAACGTATTAATACATCTCGCTTGAAGCTTTACCTCAATAAAATAGGGCTTGGTAAGCTATCCTATGCTGCGGCTGTTGTAAGAGGACTATTTAGCTTTAGACGCTTTGATGTAAAGATTCAAGCAAACAATCAAGAATGGCACTTTCAGCAAGCATGGTTTGTTGCGATGTGCAATCAACCTTATTTCGGAGGAGGAATGAAAATTTCCCCATCTTCTAAACCGAATGATGGACAAATCGAAATAACAATCGTTCACGGTATTTCCCGCCTTAAATTGCTACTAGTATTTGTCACTGTGTTTTTTGAAAAACATACAAAATTTAAAGAGATTACTTTTTTGCAAGGCCATCAATTTAACATTTTCGTGCATGGAAATGACGTTGATTGTCATACAGATGGTAACTATATTGGGGAAATTAGAGAGGGAACGAGGATTCATTGTACAGTGCAACGTGATGCTTGGCAGGTACGATCAGAGGAACTTTGAAAAAATGGTCCCTCACTAAAAATTCGGGATGACAATTGTTAAACCGTATGTTATGCATAAAAGTTGATTGGAGTGGAGGGTGGGCGACTCCTTCGTGACCAACATCGGTGGCTGTTGCTGACGCTGCGCTTTCGCACATATGAAAACCTGTTGCTGACGCTGCGCTTTCGCACAAAAAACATCGAGTAAAAAAATATCATTTCGCAATAATTTCATGCGAATTTTATGGTAATACGTTATACTATAAAAAATTAATAATTTCATGAGAAAGAAATGAGGAAGAAAATTGAGATTAAGAAATAAGCCTTGGGCGGAGGAAATGATTGCGAATCATCCAGAGGTGATTGTTCCGAATCCTGAAGACTTTAAAGGAAATTGGCAGGCTGTTTTCGGAAATGACAACCCATTACATATTGAAGTAGGTACTGGGAAAGGTCAATTTGTCACAGGTATGGCCTTACAAAATCCGAATATAAATTATATTGGAATTGAGCTTTATGACAGTGTAATTGTTTGTGCATTAGAAAAAAGTTTAGAGGCTAAATCTCCAGCGAATTTACGATTATTAAAAGTAAATGGCGCAGATTTATATAAATATTTTGGGAAAAATGATGTAGAGCGTGTGTATCTGAATTTCTCAGATCCTTGGCCGAAAACGCGCCATGCTAAGCGACGTTTAATGCACGGGGATTTTTTGAAATTATATGAGTCGATTTTAGTGGATGAGGGGGAAATCCATTTTAAAACGGACAACCGTGGTTTGTTTGAGTATTCATTAATGAGTATGTCTGAATATGGTATGTTACTAAAGTATGTATCACTCGACCTACATGCGAATATGCCTGAGGATAATGTTATGACTGAATATGAGGAGAAATTTTCTGCTAAAGGACAGCCAATTTATCGTCTAGAATCGCAATTCTTTACTAAATAGGGGGAGTATGGATGGATGAGTTAAAGTTTCACAATATGTCATTATCATGGCTAAACGGGGGTGTCACTTGCCTTGATGGCGGTGCTATGTTTGGAGTTGTACCAAAACCACTTTGGTCACGCAAATATCCAGTTAACGAAAAAAATCAAATCGAGTTACCAACTGAGCCAATATTAATTCAATATGAAGGCAAAAACTATATTGTTGATACAGGCGTTGGTTTTAACAAATTAAATGAAAAGCAGCTACGTAACTTTGGGGTAACTGAGGAGTCAACATTAGCGGCTAGCTTACAGGAGCTAGGATTAACAACTGCTGATATTGATGTAGTCTTAATGACGCATTTGCATTTTGACCATGCCGGAGGTTTAACGCAATGGGAAGACGATGTACTTGTACCAACATTCCCGAATGCAAAAATCTTTGTAACGAAAATTGAGTGGGATGAAATGCGTGAGCCAAATATTCGCTCGAAAAATACGTATTGGAAAGAAAACTGGGAGCCGGTTCAGCACTTAATCGAAACGTATGAAGGTACGTTAGAGGTAGTTCCGGGTATTGAAATGATTCATACTGGTGGTCATAGTGATGGACATGCCATTATAAAATTGACTCAAAATGGTGAGGTATTATTGCATATGGCAGATATTATGCCGACGCATGCACATCAAAATCCATTATGGGTTTTAGCGTATGACGATTATCCAATGGCGAGTGTCTTTGCGAAGGAACGTATAATGAAAGAAGCACTTGCGAATGGCTACGGCTTTATTTTCTACCATGATGCGTATTACCGCATGATTAAATGGGATGAAACAGGTAAAGAAATTGTAGATAAACTAGAACGCAGCAGACAAGCTGTTATTACATTCTAATAAATAGAACGTGTGAACCTTTTGTGTTCGCACGTTTTTTTCATCGTGTTGAAAACTATTGTGTCAATAAAATTAAGGTAATTAAATAAAGTATTGCTCTTTGGCAAAACTAGGGTTTGATTTCCGTTCCGACTGGGCGCTTTGTTGTTGCTGCCGCTACGCTTTCGCACAGATAAAACAATTGTTGCTGCCGCTACGCTTTCGCACAGATAAAACAATTGTTGCTGCCGCTACGCTTTCGCACAGATAAAACAATTGTTGCTGCCGCTACGCTTT
>NZ_JBHJTF010000075.1:0-9185 GCF_042267565.1 Lysinibacillus sp. NPDC056232
GCATAAATCCATGTTGTACCCAGTCGCTGATATTTAACTTGGAAAATAAATCAGCTATATCAACATCCTCTTTACCAATAATCCTAACTTTAAAAATAGAACTATCTTCAAAACATTCATCATAATTAATATTTATTAAAAGCTCTAATTTCTCACCAGATTGGTCATAAATAGATTCTTTTCTTTCTCTAATCTGGTCTAAAGTTTTTACATCTTGGATCAGATTATTAGATTCTTCAAGGCATTTATTCATAAATTTCTCTTTAGAATTTCTATAACCTTCAATCAAATCTTTAAATTCACTATCTAATTCCTTTTTTATATCCCAACATTTTTCTCTAAATTCTTCATTTAACTTAGATAACTCATCATTCTTAGTCCCAATAAGATTATCTTGTTTTCGAATTTCATCATCGTGACTAATTATTTTTTCCTTTAGTTCGTCTATTTGTAATTGTAGATTTACTGACTCTTTACCTAATGTGAAAATCCCCTTTATAGGGTTATCTAATCTGAAATTTTCATTAACAAAATTACGATTATATACATAAGGAACCAATCTTTTTCCTTGCCATTCTAATATACAATGGGGGAATTTTTCTTCCTTACGAATAAATTCAGAAATTGTAGTTTTACCACTCCCATTGTTACCATAAATAAAATTAATTTTTTTTACATTATCTAAAGTAGCACCAATTTCGTCGTATGTAGCTATATTTTGCATACTGATTTTTTTAATCAACTAATCTTATCCTCCTTTTATTAGAAATTGTTTTACTTCTTTAATTTATCATACAAACCCAATTAATTGGATTTTGTACTATAATTAAGAACCTAAAAATATAAACTATGACCAATTTATTTATATCTTTGTTTAAAAATTGGATTTTCAAAAAATTTTCAATTGATTTGTATTAAAATTATGGTGTCTGGGATATTTTTCAAACATTTTTTAAAGTCTCTTTTTTCATTTTCTAAAGAAGTAGTCAATGAGACTGAATAAAATTATATATTTAAAATGGATGAATTTGGATATACATTTGTAAATTTGAGACTACTTCTTCTAGTTCTGCCGTGGAATGGATCAAGGTTAATGTTGAGTAACGAATGAACCATTGAAAAATTTGAGAGGAAGTTTCTGCTTCTGTTAATGAAATATCGAACGGTGCTAAAACATCATCAAGTAAAGTAGAGACAGTTGCCGTAGCAATGAAGGAACAAGCTAAGTCGATAGAAGAAGTTAATGGTGTTTCGGTTACTTTAAGTAATAACGCACAAGATTTACAATCGGAAATTCAAAAATTCAGGATATAAGAAATAAATACCCGCCTCTATTGAGACGGGTATTTGTCTATGTGCGCCCGGCATGTGTATGAACTATAGGGTGCAAGTCCCGAACCCCGAAGACAGAAGTAGAGGTTAGCCAAGAGCAAGGGTGTCCGTGGCGACGCGGAATCTGAAGGCAAAACACCGGTCCGAGGAACACGAATCTCATAGAAGGCTAGGTATGATTGGATGAGTGTGCATAACAACACAAAGTCCTTTCTGTCGAAGGTCATATCGAGTAAATGAGGCGGATAGATGGTGTGAAAGTGCATACGCTTACCCGGGGAGGTCTGATGGAACCGCAAAGTACACTTTGTAACCTACTTAGCGATAGGTAGCTGAACCATCAGAAGTCAGCAGAGGTCATAGTACCATTCACATCTAGAATGAAGGGGAAGGACCGAACCATGAAGGAGTGTGGAATAAACTCGAATTTCACTTGTTCGATGAAGCAGACAACCCAAAGAAGGACTTACTTAGTGGAAGAAATGGTGAATCCCATAGGAGACACTAAGAGGGCTGAGAATACAAGTGGCAAGGAGAGACAGAAAAGCAAAACGGACAGGGAGATACAAAATCGCTGTCCGGCATACTTCATGGAACCGCCGTATACGGATCCGTACGTACGGTGGTGGTGTGCTGTGCAAGGCACATTAGAGATGAGGGAAGGCCCCTCGATAGAGATTGAATCAGGCAAATCTATCAAACAACCCTAAGCTGCTGCAATAAAGAGTTGTTGTGGTGAGCGTCTAGGGAAAAGGTTGAAACAAATCAATCATGTGAGATATACAAAGATGAACGCAAGTGAACCGCTGAAGAAGTATCGATAACGTAAAACTTTGTCAAAACTTGCTTTTCATCACTAGGCAAGGATAAGAGTAGAAGATAACCTGGAAAGCTGTCTACTTGGCAAACGGTATTAAGGTGGCATGAGTGTATATCGGGCTCTGATGTGAAACACAGGAACCTGCATCTCGATGGTAAGTGAAAAGACACAAGCCACAGAAAGGCGAGGTCGAAATAGCGAAGCGAGATGATAGGGGCGGAGATGTTCGTAGTAGTGAGGAAGTTACTGTAATGGTAATGGAGCGAAGGGACATCATCATTCAACTCGAAAGCTGAGAACAACTGGTAAAACAGGAGGATTTGATGAAAGAGAGTAAACCGTATAAGATTTCAAAACACGTTGTACTGGATGCGTTTAAAAGAGTCAAGGCAAACCGTGGAAGCGCTGGGATTGACGGTCAAGATATTAAAGCGTAATGCTTCTTAAATGTTTGGTGGAAATCGATTGGATGTGTTCCAATAATGTTTCTTTAACTAAACTATTTAACTCTTCAACAGTGATTAAAAGTCGTTTGTGGTTATTACTACATACAAAGTATCCTAATCAAATACATTTTCTCTTCGATGCTTCATTACATTTCCGCACTTCTCGCAATTTGGTATTACTAAAAACTGATTACTGGCACCTTCTAAACTTTCTTGATAATAGGAAAAATACTCATTTAGTTTAGATTTACCTTTAAGAAAAAGATCTAGATCAATTATTGGTGTTACATGAGATAATATCTGATAACCATTTTTTGTTTCATAGTGTCCAGCGTAAAATGGGTTTGATAAAATACGAAACAACTTTTCAGGCTTATTTAAACCTTTACGTCGTACCATTAAAAAGTTTAGAAATTGCTCACCGTCTTGGACATTACTAAAATTCTCAAATAATGAAAGAATTACATCTCTTTATCCTCATTAATTTGGTAACGAACTTGTTCATCTTCTTTTATACGTGTGTAGCCAAATAGACGTGAAGGATATTGTTTGCGAGCATCATCTGTACGTGTACGAATATTTTCGCCTTCAAGTTGTCCAAACATTCCATAAAACGCTTCTAGGGCTAGCTTGTTTTTAAAGGGTGGTTCATTACTGGCTGTGTACACAACTTCCACATTATATTTAATAAAAATCTTTGTTAAATCCACAAATTCATAAAAGTTTCGAGCTAAGCGATCACGTTTATATACGATTAGCTTTTCTACTTTACCTTCTTTAATTAGGCTAATTAATTCCACCAATTTTGGTCGCTGATCCATTTTTAATTTTGTTGCAGAAACATCGTAATCAGATAGATAAATAATTGTTTCCTCGTCTTCACTTAAATCAATCGATTCAAGGTATCTTTTTGCAGCAGTTTCTTGTAATTCAAGACTTTGTGCCGCTGAACTGACGCGCGTATAAATAACTTTAAATTTTTTCATGTAAATTATCCTTTCTTATTAATCAGTAAAGCTCGTAGTCTATAATCATCTTTCACAACTTGATCTAATAGTGATTTCTCTATAAAACGTCTAAACCACAACTCCGATTCTGATGATAGCTCTTCAGAGTAACTGACTTTGACAACTCGATATTTTGCTTTCATTTTTTTCCCTCCAGTATGATTTTGTAATAATCATTGCCTGGAGAGAAACTTTTTATACGTTAATTCTCCGAATCTCTTTTTTCATCTTTATTAAAATCCAATGATAATTGCACACTAGCTGCTACTATCGAAGATTTGTTCTTCCTTGGATTAACAATCACTTTTGTTTGGTATCCGGGAATTTGAAGTTTACTTATAATTTTGTTCCTGTAGGAGGGTGAATAAATTAATGATATTTCTAGAGATACCGAAGGATTCACAATGGTCTAAGCGTTGTTTATACCATTCAGTATTCTTAAGATAGTCTCTGTCCTCCACGGACCTCCTTTCTCATTATGATTTGTAGTTAATAAATACTCTTGGCCTCGAGTATTAATCATTTTATCTTCAGATTTTAATATTTTTTATAGTCCAAATTAACTACTTTTATATAAATATTCTAATGAACGTAAGAAAAGCAAAGTGGATAATCCCACTTTGCAAAAGATACAAAAAATTACACACATAAAATGTTTAATTTATAATTTTTTAAAGTCAAATTAATTTATTGTAATATAAATATCTTGTAATTGAGAAGATTTCAAGATTCTTAATAAATTATTACTCAATAATTTCTGGTAAAATATTCATAGTTGGATTAATAGTTTTTTAGGCAGATGCGATTATTAATTATAGTAGGGATTTTTTTAAAGAAAGCTTCTCTAGAAGATAAATCAATGATTATATGGTAGTTTTTGAAACAGTTGAATTAAGTGGATCTAAGAGCTTAAAGAAATTAATATATGTTAATTAAGTTTTTTGAAATCAATACAGTCTAAATAAAATTATTACGATATAACAAAAGGGGGAAATTGATATGTTTATTGCTGAATTACATTTAAATAACTTTAGATCTTTTGGAAAAACCTCACAAACTGTTGAGATTGATAATTTAACTGCATTAATTGGAGCTAATAGTGCTGGGAAAACGGGCCTAATTATAGCTCTATTAAGGCTCTTTGGTCAAAATAATGTGGATAGAACTTTGGTAAAGACTGATTTCCATATCCCGAGTAATGCCACTAGTACATTAGCTGAAGAAAAGAACCTTCTTATCGAAGCAAAAGTAGTCTTTCCTGAATTAGAAAATCAAAATCCTGAAGATATAGATACAGTTCCTGAATTTATTAAACATTTAGTGGTTGAACAACCTGGTAAAGCACCTTATTTAAGAATAAGGTTAACAGGAAAGTGGATTCAGGGAACAAACCCTGAAGGTAACATAGAACAAGAGTTACACTATGTGAAAGTACCATATGGGGATGTTGAAGTAGAAGGAGACTTAGTAAAGGTCCCAATACATCATAAAAATTTAATTCAAATGATGTATGTACCAGCTATGAGAAATCCTACAAAACAGTTAAAAAATGCTTCAGGGACGTTATTATGGAGGATTTTTGACGGGATAAAGTGGCCGGAAAATCTTGATACAGACATTGAATCTTTGACTGCTCCGATTGAAGATCTATTTAAGGGTGTTGAAGGGATAAAAAGTATTCAAGAAATATTAAATACTCAATGGAATAAGTATCATAAAGATCAAAGGTACTCAAATAGTAATTTGAAATTTAATAGCAACACGCTAGAGGATTTTTTGAAAAATGTAGAAGTTTTATTTAACCCAAGTGTTGACGGTAACACAGTAAAAATTGAAGAACTTGGTGACGGACTAAAATCATTGTTTTATATTACATTAGTTTCTTCTTTACTTGAAATCGAAAATAAGCAAGAAAAGAAAGATAAGCCATTATTAAATATATTAGCTATAGAAGAGCCTGAAAATCATATTTCACAACATTTGTTAGGTAGAGTTGTTAGAAATTTAAAAGAAATAGCGCAAAAAGATAATGCACAAGTTATTTTATCTTCTCATAACTCCTCAATAATTGGGAAAATAGATCCTGAACATATAAGGCATTTACAAATACAAAACTTTGAGTCAATAGTAAATTGTATTACTCTTCCAGAAAAAACTGATACAGCACATACATATATTAAGGAGGCCGTTAAGGCTTACCCAGATTTGTATTTTTCAAAATTAGTAGTATTAGGAGAAGGTGATAGCGAAGAAATAATATTACCTAAGTTATTAAGTGCATCCGATATTTTGTTAGATGACTTTAACATTTCTGTAGTGCCTTTAGGTGGACGTCATGTGAATCATATGTGGAAATTGTTAAATGATTTATCAATACCTCATGTAACTTTATTAGATTTAGACAGAGAAAGAAATGGAGGAGCCTGGGGAAGAATTAAATACGTTCTAGATCAATTAAAAGCTAATAATAGAATTTCTGAGGACTTACTAAAAGTTAAAAGGAAGGGTTCTATAGATGGTGAACTAGTAGATTATATTTACACTATGGATGATATAAAGTCTTTTCACAAAAGAAATGTAGAAGATATTCAAAGTATGAAGGTATGGATTGATAAACTAGAAAAAGAAGACGTTTTCTTTTCTTATCCCTTAGATATTGATTTTAGTATGTTAATAAAATTTGAAGATGAATACCATAATACAATGAGCCGCGGTCCTCAAAACATAGATAATGAAAGTTCGGCAGAATTTCTTTCTAAATTAGAAAGTTCGATACAAGCTACTTTAAAAAGTCCTGCAGCTATTGCAAAAACCTTCTCTTCCGAAGAACAAAAATCAATGATTTGGTATAATTCATTATTTTTAGGCAGGGGTAAGCCTAGTACTCATATAGCGGCGCTTAAAGATATAAGTAATGAAGTATTAATTGAAAAGGCACCTGCGGAACTGATTAGACTTGTAAATCGAATAAAAGGAAAAATTGGATTATCAGAAGAAGGGTGATCAATATGAATGAACAATCTAATGTATGGGTTCCATCTAATAATATTATTTTAGAGGAAGCAGCATTGCACGCAATTAAAAATCCTAATAATATTGCTATTGCTGCAGGTCCTGGGGCAGGTAAGACGGAATTATTAGCACATAAGGCTGGGTATTTAATAGAAACAGATTTATGTACTGTTCCTAAAAAGATCCTGGCAATAAGCTTTAAAACAGATGCCGCAAAAAACCTTCAAGAGCGTGTTAAACAAAGATATGGTAAAGAGGTAGCTTCGAGATTTGAATCAAAAACATTTGATGCGTTTGCTAAAAGTTTATTGGAGCAGTTTCTAAATGCTTTACCTGAAGAGTATAGACCTCATAGAGATTATCAAATCCTTTTAGATGAAAAACAAATTGATGATATTGTTAAAAGTTATATTACAGAACCGAATCCTAGCTATAGAAACTGGCAATTTGAATATCATTTTGCAAGATTAATTAAAACTATGAAAAATACAAATTTTCCGATAGTAAGTATTGAAAGTGATTTATATTCTTGGATAAATAGAAGAATATGGGGAGTATTAATCAAAGGGAAAGGGGACCTTAAAAGTTCATTATCTTTTCCAATGATATCAACTCTAGTCGAATATTTATTAAGCCAAAATCCGCTAATTGTTAAAGCATTAAGAGCGACCTATAGCCATGTATTTTTAGATGAGTTTCAAGATACAACGGATTTGCAATATAAATTATTGAAAACTATCTTTTTAGGTTCAGATTCTAAATTAACAGCTGTCGGAGATAATAAACAAAGAATAATGGGCTGGGCTGGAGCTTTGCCAAATGCATTTGATGTATTTACATCAGACTTTGGTGCGGAAAATGCTACACTTTTATGTAATTTTAGATCAGCTCCTAAATTAGTATATATACAAAATGTTTTCTCACGAACTTTAAATAGTCAATCTATAGATGTGAAAGCAGCAGGGAGCTGGAATGAAGATGATGGTATTTGTGAAATATGGAATTTTGATAACCATTATAGTGAAGCAATTATATTAGCTGAAAATATTAAAAAATGGATCGAAGAAAATCAACTTATGCCAAGGGATTTTTGTATCCTTGTTAAACAACAGGAACATATTTATGCAACAACTCTAATGACAGAACTATCCAAATTAAATATTCAAAGTAGAATAGAAAAAGATTATCAGGAGTTATTATCAGAAGAAGTGATTTTAATTCTGATAAAAATATTAGAACTATCATATAAAGAAAAATCTCCAGAGTTGTGGTTAAGTGTAATTGATGAAATTTTAGAAATTAAGTATGGCGATTTAGATCCACAAAGTATCAATTATATATCTGTTGAACAAGAATTAGTAAAATTATTATCAGAGATCAAAAGTAGTTTTACTAATACAGATGAAAGTAAATTTATAGTGGATATTGAGTGCATATTAAGAAGCATAATAGATTATTTTGGGGAAGATATTATTAGATCAATATATCCTAAATACAATCAAGGAGACTATTTAAATGTCTTGATAGAAAAGATGATATCTAAATTAAATTATAAAGATGGAATTTCTATGAAAGAATTGATTAGTGACTTTATAGGAGAATATAGCATTCCTATTATGACTATTCATAAAAGCAAAGGGTTGGAGTATCATACTGTAATTTTTATTGGAGTAGAAGACAAAGCTTTCTGGAGCTTTTCTACCCAAAGAGAAGCAGATAAAAATGCATTTTTTGTAGCATTATCGAGAGCAAAAGAACGAATAATATTTACAGTTAGTAATGAAAGAGAAGTACTTAGATATAGAAAATTAGAAAATGTGCAACAAACAACCGATGGAATTTCAGAGCTTCTACATACACTTGAAATCGCAGGAGTTCCAACTATTAATAAAATAAATGTAACTAATACTAACTAAAAATAAATTGAGGTGCAAATGGAAAAAAATTTTGATAAGTGGGATAGAAAGTCAAAGGGAATTCAGTCTAATCCTGCCTTTAAAGAAACGATTGAAAGTCTTGATAAACATTTAATGTTTGTCTGGCAATTATCTGATTTAATATGGTCAAATGGTAATGTGAATTTTTTTAATCATGGCAATAGACATTTCATAATGAGAACGGAATTAATTGATTCAACAGAAAGTACGCTGAAAAGTATACGTACCTTAATCGATTCTGGGAATTTTAGTGATGTTAATGTGTTGGTTAGAAAATTTAGAGACGATTTGTTTTTATATCTATATTTTTTAGAAGTAGGTAACAGATATAATCATAAAAAGATTTCTAAACACGATAATAATTGTTTCGATTGGATGGAAGGAAAACTTAAAGATTTTAAGTTAACAGATATACTTATTTTTTTAATGAAAAATAAAGAAATAGAAAAAGTGATTAATAAGTATAAGCTTCGAAAAGTTTGGGATGATATTGGGGTGAATTTGAATAATTTTGTGCATGCAAATGGTTTATCGTATGTTCAGATGAATTATGCTAATTTTAATCCCGAATTTTTAGAGAGGATTTTAAAGGATATTAAATTTAAAATCGAATATATTGTTTCAATATTTG
>NZ_JBHJTF010000076.1:0-8061 GCF_042267565.1 Lysinibacillus sp. NPDC056232
CTCACTCCTGCGAACGTATAAGTCTATAACCGAACGGAAAGAAGAGCCGAAGCGACGGAAAGAAAGTGCCGCGACGGAAAGAAAAGTCAAAGCGACGGAAAGAAGTGCCGAAGCGACGGAAAGACAAGCCGAAGCGACGGAAAGACAAGCCGCGACGGAAAGAAGAGTCAAAGCGACGGAAAGAAGAGCCGAAATGATGGATAGAAAGGTCAAAGTTGTGGATAGAAGAGTTGAAATGGTGGATAGGCCCATCAAAGCAAACAAAAAAAGACATCTCAGAAATAAATCTGGGATGCCTTTAATTTATTATTTACGTTCCATGATTTGGTCGATTAAGCCGTATTCTTTTGCACGCTCTGCAGTCATGAAGTTATCGCGGTCTGTATCTCTTGCAATGACTTCAAGTGGTTGACCTGTGCGCTCCGATAAAATACCGTTTAATTTTTCACGTAAGAATAAAATACGTTTTGCAGCGATTTCGATTTCAGTTGCCTGACCTTGTGCACCGCCAAGAGGTTGGTGAATCATTACTTCAGCATTCGGTAATGCGAAACGTTTACCAGGTTCACCAGCAGCAAGTAGGAAAGCGCCCATAGATGCTGCCATACCAATACAAATTGTTTGTACTTGTGGCTTGATAATTTGCATTGTGTCATAAATTGCCATACCAGCAGTGATTGATCCGCCTGGTGAGTTAATATAAAGAAAGATATCTTTATCTGGATCTTCTGCTTGTAGGAATAGAAGTTGAGCAACAATTGAGTTAGCAACGTTGTCGTCAATTGCACTTCCTAAAAGGATAATACGGTCTTTTAGTAGTCGTGAATAGATGTCATACGCACGTTCGCCACGACTTGTTTGTTCAATAACTGTAGGAATTAAATTCATGTTAAATCCTCCTTAAAAAAACTAAATTCGAATACTTTGCTGAAAACTTCCATTGTAGTTCAGCTGTATACTTATCATACACATTATAGTCAGGGAAGGTCAAATATTAACCCTGTTAAAGTGAAATAAATTAAAAAAATTCGCCTTGGCTTAATTGTTACTGTCGCTTCGCTTTCGCACAGAAAACATTTGTTGCTGTCGCTTCGCTTTCGCACAGAAAACATTTGTTGCTGTCGCTTCGCTTTCGCACAGAAAACATTTGTTGCTGTCGTTTCGCTTTCGCACAGAAAACATTTGTTGCTGCCGCTTCGCTTTCGCGCAGGTAAACAATGCGTCAAGATTTTGAATTGTGCCCGCACAAAAATTCCTTTCTAATGCGTGACATACGCTGTAGGCTGTATTTTCAATTAATAGGTATTTTGACACTAACTGAATGAAAATAAAAAAAGTTTAAATGTTTTACATTCTATAGTTGAATTATGAGCAATACGTTTGTATAATTGATAAGGTCATAAGTTAAAGTACAGTACACTATTTTGTCAGGTATGCTTCCAATGAGGATTATCTACATCTTGCTTTTCGTAAAGCCTAGTGGGTACTTTTTTTTTGTGTTCAATTGCCCTCGTGGTGTAATGGATAACACGTAAGATTCCGGTTCTTGCACTGGGGGTTCGATTCCCTCCGAGGGCGCCATTTTACTGATTTTGATATACTTTTATAACCCAAATTCTCCTAATAAGTAGTTTAGCAGCCTGCTTAGTGGGGAAAAGAGAGGGTAAATAATGGGAATGTTGCCTAATAGGCATTATTCCCGCATTTGTTCCTTTCAAACCTTCAAAAAAGCAACAACTCCAAATTATTTTTTAGTGAACATACTGTACGTGAAGACTAGTTATACTAGTCGAAAGAAAGAATCCTATCTGAGGGGATTCTTTTTTTTTGCATCAAACGATATTTTCATTTATTTAGTCTGTTTTTTGAAGACGAAGGTATAACCATGATCGTGGTAACACATGAAATGGGCTTTGCCTGTGAAGTTGTAGATCGTGTTGTCTTTCGTGGATGGTGGTATGTGGTCGAAGAAGGACCGCCGAGAGATATCTTTGGTAATCCGCAAAACCCGAAAAGCTTTATAGCTCATTAAACAAAAGCAGCCCCTCTGTGATAATGCACCACAAAGGGGACTGCTTTTGTTTTTTTATAATTAATGAAGGGGGTTTGTTGTAGTGCCGTATGCATTAAGCATTGTATGCATATCTTGTTGAGAAAACTGAGGTACTTGATAGTAGCCATGCATATTTTGGTAAATAGATAATTCGTATGCCATTTCAATACAGTTGGGAATACTATCTGCAATAACACGTCGGACAACTGGGTTTGTAGTTTCTGTTGCTGCTGCAGTCATACCTTTTGCTACACCTTTTTGAGCCCCAAGTAAGAAGCCAGAAATGGCTTCATCGTTGAGTTCACTTGCATTTTGCATAGGCTTTTTAGGTTGGCCAGGGTTTATTCCGTATTTGAAATTATTTCCTGTCTGCATTTGATAGCGACCTGTAGGAACAGACGGATCATGACCTGTGTTATAAGATTCCACAATAGTGTTATACATACCTAATGTGAAATTATATTGGCTATCCAAAATGCTAAGCAACTCTGTGTCCTTAACATGTGGACGTAAAACAATGGATTGATTCATACCAGCAATGATTGCACCGATTGTTTCATGCAAGTCCATTTGTTCATGTCCACCATGATTTAGGCTTTGTTGTTGGTTGGTTGATGTTTGGCTTGATGATTCGTTATGAAACGATTGTGTCAAAAAAAGCGCCTCCTAAATATCATAGTTTGTTACAGTATTAAGTATGGCACGTTAGATAAATTTCATACGGTATTAATGCATTTGCATATATGTAGAATAGAGATGTTTATTTGTTGCACATTAGTGGTAAGGAAAAGAAAGGCTCATCACCAAAATAAATAGTATTTCTGTTTTTAAGTGATAGCTAAAAGAAGGCGAAGGTGGTTTTAAATTGAAAAGATTATTTGGACCTATCGGGATTATCGTTATTATTTTAGTTGTATTGGCCTTACTATTTATTCCAAAATACAATAGTCTTGTAACGGCCGAGGAAAGCGTTGATTCGAAATGGGCTCAGGTTGAAAATCAGCTGCAACGTCGCTACGATTTGATTCCGAACTTGGTAGAATCTGTAAAAGGATATGCCAATCATGAAAAAGAAGTTATCGCTAGCATTACAGAGGCACGCGCACAAATGGGAAGTGCACAAAGTCCAAAGGAGCAAGCGGTTGCCAATGATGCATTAAACGGAGCACTTAGTCGATTGCTAGTAGTCGTAGAAAATTATCCAAATTTAAAGGCAGATGCAAATTTCCGTCAATTAATGGATGAATTAGCGGGGACAGAAAACCGCTTAGCTGTTGCCCGAGAAGACTACAACAATGAAGTGCAGACTTTTAATAAAACAGTCAAACGTTTTCCAGGCAATTTAATTGCGGGGATGTTTGGTTTCGAACAGAAGGAATACTTTAAAGCAGCTGCGGGTTCTGAAAAGGCACCGTCTATAGATTTTAGCGGTTCAGGTAAACAATGATGAAACGGTTGATGATCCAACTTGCTATTGTTGGTTTCATATTTATCTTATCTATTAGAACGGCAGATGCCGCAATGCCCACGCCAATGAAAAATACGTATATTCATGATTTTGCCAATGTTTTATCTGCCTCCGTGAAGGAAGAGCTTAATCATTATTCAGAGCAGCTAGATAAAGGTACAGGTGCTGAAATTATGGTCGTAACAGTAGATAATATTAGTGGCCAAGAACCAAAAATGTATGCTACAAAAATGATTCGCTCTTGGGGTATTGGCGATGCCAAGAAAAATAATGGTGTGTTAATTTTAGCAACGTTTGGGCAGGGGGAAGGCAATAATGATGTTGTTATTGCTGTAGGTCAAGGTCTCGAAGGGGCATTACCTGATGGCAAGTTGGGTCGCATTTTAGATTCGGCGTTTTATCCAAATGCAAGTGCTGGAGATATTGATAAGGCATTTAAAGCAACGTACGCGGAAGTATTTCAAAATGTCGCACAAGAGTACAATTGGGATGGAGAGATGCCTGAAAATACAGATGACAATGAAGAAATGCCAACGTGGATGATTATTTTAATCGTTATCATAGTACTTGTTGTTTATACGTTTATTTCCAATGGTAGAGGGGGAGGACCTCGTTCAGGTCGACGTGGCGGTTATCCAGGTGGTTTTGGTGGCGGCTTTGGCAGTGGCGGATCTAGAGGCGGTGGTTTTGGCGGATTCGGAGGAGGTTCATCTGCTGGTGGTGGAGCAAGTCGGAAATTTTAATATATTATATTCAAAAGTGAACTCATTGTAGTTCACTTTTTTTCTGGTTTAAAAGGGATTTTCACCAGAAAAGTACGCGCTGCCAATGAAACTAGCAGTCAAGTAGAACGTCGATGTAGAATACATGGTGAAGGATAATAAAGGCCGTGGTTTTCAAAATGAAGAAAACAAAATTGAATTCTACAATGCAATGCTAAAATTCTTAGATAGCCATCTAAAAAAATAATATGAAAGAAGACTGTGTAGGAGATAAGTTTCTTGCACAGTCTTTTTCTAGTTTTGATGCTCTAATTAAAGGATTGATACTGAAAATTGTTTATGCCGCTTCCGAATGTGTAGTCAGGACATAGCTATTATAAGAGCTGAAAACTATTTCGATATATATCATTTTTCTTACTATCAATAAATGTGATACATTGAGCAAGTTTTTCTACTCCAGTATGAATTTGATTTTCCTTAACTTGAGAAATGCTTAATCGAATCAGGTTTTCTTTTTTATATTCGGGTAGGAACATTCTAGTTGCATCATCTACAAGAATACTTTGTTCTTTTAACAAATTGACAGTCTGCTTTGTAGTCACTTTCTCAGGGAGAGCGATTGTAAGATAGAATCCGGAAGAGGGCTTCGTATAAAGCGTATTATTTGGTAGCAATAACTCACAAGCTTCCTGCAGACGTTTCATTTTCCTATAATACAGCTCTTTTATTTTCTTAACATGGCTATTCATCATTCCATTTTTTAAATAAATCTCTAATGCTCCTTGAGAAAGAACAGAACTATTAAAATCAGCAGTAAATTTATAGCGTAAAAAATTGTTACTCATTAATTTTGGAAGAACTAAAGACGCAACTCTTAAACCAGGTAGAAAAACTTTAGAAAAACTTTTAATATAAATAACTCTGCCAGAAGGATTGTACGCGAATAATGGATCTGATTTAGTATTTGGATCCAAATCCCCTAAAAAGTCATCCTCAACTATATATACATCGTATTTTTCCGCTAATTCAACAATTCTTTTTTTCTCTTTATTCGTATAGCTATGTCCAAGTGGATTATGAAACCTCGGAACAATATAGAAAAACTTAATATCGTTATTTCGAAAAATATATTCTAGACGATCAAAATCAATCCCCTCCATAGATAAATCAATTCCAAACGTAGTCGCTTGTTGCAAATTAGCAGACTCTATAAAACCAAAATAAGTAGGTTGTTCAATTAAAATATTGTTTTTCCCATTCGGAAATGGCATGGAAACTAATAAATTTAGAGCTTGCTGAGAACCTGATACAACAAATAATCTATCGGGTTGGGTAAATACTTGTAAGTTTTGTAAATACTTCACTAATTGAAGTCGTAATGAGTAGAGACCTTGTTGATCGGTGTAAGTAAATAATTCTTCTTTATAAGTATCAATGGCCTGATTGATACAGTGCTGAAAATCAATGTAGGGCATGATGTCTTTATCAGGACCAGCAGACAAAAAGTCAATAATATTATTTTTACTGTCTGGATTTTGAAATTCATTGACAACATAATAGCCGCTTTTCGGGACAGAAAAAATTAAGTGCTCTTTTTCTAGCTCATCATACGCTTTAATAACGGTGTTTTTACTGCAGGAGAATTTTTCGGAAAGTTGTCGTACTGAAGGAAGTTTACTACCTGCTATAAGTAATCCCTGTGTTAGCTGATCTTTAATTTCATCAATAATCTCATTATATTTTATATACAATATAAAGCCCTCCTTATTCTGTACCAGGACAGATGGTTGAAAATTCTGTTTATTTTTACGGTAGCTCCTCGTAATATTTATTGTACCAGCACAAATGGTACAGATTTGTATAAAAATATAAGGGGTTGATAATGGTGCAGGACAATAAGAAGGAAAAAATGGGATTATTATTAGGCTTAGTGGGCGTCATCTGTTTCAGCTTAACATTACCTGCAACAAGTGTAGCGGTAGACTATTTTGGGACTACAATTGTTGGCTTAGGAAGAGCAGTAGTAGCTTCGATTTTAGTTACTCTTGTATTGATTGTGAAAAAAGAAAAACTGCCCACTGCTCGTCAATTCAAGAGTTTAATTATTGTCTCTTTAGGCGCAGTTTTAGGATTCCCCTTACTCACCTCTTGGGCTATGACAAGTTTGCCAGTTTCTCATGGAGCTGTGGAATTAGCCCTTTTACCTTTAGCAACAGCGGGGTTTGCCATGATAAGGGGAGGAGAAATTCCGTCCATTAAATTTTGGATATCGAGTATAGTTGGCGCGTTGGCAGTAGTGATTTACGCTACGTATCTTGGGCTAGGCCAGTTACATGTTGCAGATTTAGCCTTATTGGCTGCTGTTATCATACTCGGACTTAGTTATGCAGAAGGAGGCGTGCTAGCACGAGAATTAGGAAGCTGGCAAGTTATCGCGTGGGCAATCATAATTGCTACTCCTTTACTTATTATTCCAGCGTTACTAAACGTATCAGCTGAGATGTTGCAGGCTCCTTTAAAAGCTTGGATTAGCTTTCTGTATCTTGCTATTGTTAGTCAATTTTTAGCATATGTAGCCTGGTATGGTGGAATGGCTATGGGAGGCATTTCAAGAGTAAGCCAAATTCAATATTTACAGCCATTTTTAATGATTATTTTTGCAGCATTATTTCTCAATGAACCAATTACTTTAGTTACTATTGTAATAGCCATCATTGTTGTGGCATCCGTAATCATTGGCAAGAATACCACTGTTGTAAAAAAAGAATCTGTTGAATTAAACGATAAGGTGAAAGGGTGATGACAGAATCTTGCTTCCAGATAGCTATTTCGTTTTATAATTACTTTATGGAGGTGCTGTAATTTGAACGTGAAATTTTTTAGTAGAGCTAACTGTGGGCTTTGTGTAGAGGGACTGCATACATTAAAGCTTGTACAGGAGGATATACATTTCGATATTGAAATCATTGATATTGAAGAAGATGAGAGCATACATGAGAAATATATGTTATTGATTCCGGTAGTAGAAAAGGATGGGCAAGTGATACAATGCGGCAATTTGGATTACGCAACACTTATGGAGCATTTATGTAGTGAATAACAAAGGGGAGCCGCTAATGTACATATCAGCGGCTTTTAACTTCTTTCAGCGAGTATCCAAACACTCGTTGAAAGAAGTTAAAGCTCCGGACGCAATTATGCCGAGGTATAATTGATAATAAAGGATGTTTCTGAGAAAACCTTTAAATCGCATTTCTCCTATGGATGTGGCAGAATCCAATCTTGTACAAATCAACATACACAGAACGGAAACGAATATGCTGAAAAATATTCGTTTCCGTCTAATAGGCTAATTATTTATTTAGACATAAATATAGTAACCTTACGATGTGTTTCTTTAATTGAAAGGAATTGTTTTTTATTTTGATCTACTATATCCATAAAAGCTCTATTCGATAGTTTTATTTAGCTGTCGTAAAATCTACTATATTGAAAAAAACTAAATTGATTGAACATGTTGACAAGTGAGAAGTAATCGTGATATATTGTTATTCCTGTCACTACGACAGTAAAAAACATTTCAAAATAGGTTTGACAAATATATTGATATTTTGATAGAATAAAGTCCTGTCACATTGACAGTGAAAAGACATTTCAAAATAGTTGTTGACAAATATATTGATATTTTGATATAATTAATTCCTGTCGCTGGTCGACGGTAAAAAATGAACCTTGAAAACTGAACAAGCAAAACGTAATCAATAAAGTTTTTAGTAGCTAACCTTGAGTTAGTGAACGAAACAAAATTTTGGACATCA
>NZ_JBHJTF010000077.1:0-6616 GCF_042267565.1 Lysinibacillus sp. NPDC056232
TTAATAGAATATCCTTTTGCCATGTATCTATAAGTAACTTGAGTTCTATAATAAAACAATCTTTCTTCCCTTTCGTCATTACCCGTCACTCCTTTATTTTTTGATTATTCACAATATACAATATAAACATATGTTCTATAAAGAAAAAAGCACTTCATTCCTCCCACCTCTGAAGAAGTGGGCTTCCTGAAGCTCAATTCTGTGAATATTATGGTGGATGATTTCCGTTCCAGGCTACTCGCTTTGTAGCTGCCGCTTTGCTTTCGCTACAGAAAACATTTGTCGCTGCCGCTTCGCTTTCACGCAGAGCTTCCTGTGGGCGAGCGTCGAGCCGCTTCCTCCGCTGTTGTAGCTACCGCTACGTTAGCACTACGCTTTCGCACAGAAAACATCCGCTCCGTGCAGGGTCTCGTCTGACTCGCTTTCCCACGGGAGTCGAGTAGCCTTCCACTCCAATCAGCGGTAGCGTAGAACTTTTATTAATTTTATGTATTTCAAAAGTGAACGCTATGGCTACTCACCATAATCAAACAGAAGAAACTTATAACAATAATGCTATTGTACACCTGATCTTGCTGACGCTACGTTAATTCTACGCTTTCGCGAAAGACATGCCAGAAGATACATACTATGAGAAGTGGTTGATTGTAGTGGAGACTGGGCGACTCCTTGGGGATCAGCAATAGAGGAACGAAGGCTAAAACCATCACGTCCTGTGATAACGCCTTCGTGACCAACCTCGGTGCTGCTGACGCTGCGTTAGCACTACGCTTTCGCGCAAAAAACATGATACCCTGGAGCGAGCAACGCGAGTGAAGCAGCTCATCGGACGCCCCCAGGAAAGCGCCCAGTCGGAACGGAAATCAACCCCTCGCTTTGTTGAAGAACTATACTTTATTATATCGTAACTGCCATTCTGCATAGGTGTTTTGTTGTGCTGCTATATGTAATGAAAGCCGCTAGGAATTACTATGAGAAGTAATTTCTAGCGGCTTAGTAATTTATTAAGAAAGAAAAAAATCGATTTTGCGCCAAATGCGAAAATCGATTTTTTGGAAGCGACGATTAAACGCGCTCGATTTTACCTGATTTTAATGCACGAGCAGAAACCCATACACGTTTTGGTTTACCGTCTACTAAGATACGAACTTTTTGAAGGTTAGCACCCCAAGAACGTTTGCTAGCGTTCATAGCGTGGGAACGGTTGTTACCAGTACGAGCTTTACGCCCAGTGATTACACATTGTTTTGGCATGTTGTATTCCCTCCTTACTGTTAATGCTGAAAGATTATTATTTCAGTTCGGTATTTCACATACCATAATAATTTAACATACGATGACGTTCAGTGCAATAGTTTTCACATAACCTTTCAAGAAAAAAACCTTTACAGACAAAAAATACTTGTTAAATAATGGATGAAAATTCCTAGATGAAACAATTATTGGGAGAAGACTCATCATCAGTAGGGGATAAAGAAAATCCACTTTCATAAAGCTTCATTTTATTTTCCTCGGTAGCCAAGTTTCATAGAAACACGTTTACCAGTTTCCACTAAACGTTCTGTAAGGGTATTAATATATTCTGCTGAAACGTTAAAGCTAACAAAGCCTATACTTATTGCACCGACTACTTCATTGAAACCATTTATAATAGATACTGCGATTGAGGATGTTCCTGCCGTTCTTTCCCCATGACTAATGGCAAATCCTTGTAGTCTTATTTGATCAAGCTGTGCCTCTAATTCAGAGATTTCTTCATGAGGAATAAGCTGTTCAATAATTTCCCTTGCTTGAGAAACAGGCAGTGTAGCTAAAATTGCTTTATTTGCAGCCCCGATATGCATCGGTATACGAATGCCTAACTGATCGTAAATTCGAATCGGGTTAGTTGCACTGTCTATTCTTTCAATAATAATGGTATCTAAACCAGCGGGCTTACTTAAATAGACGCTTTCCTCGACTTCTCTTGCTAAACGTTCTAGTTCTGGCCTAATTTTACTAATGTAGTCCATCGTATCATACACTTGTAAGCCAAGCTCCATCCATATTGTACCGAGACGATATTGTTTAGTTTGATCGTCTTGTTCAATCATTCCTTCTTTAATCATCGCTTTTAAAATTCTATGTAATGTACTAAGTGGTAAATTGCATTTTGCTGAAAGCTCTGAAATGGACAAGCTGTTTTCACTTGCTTCAGAAGCCAAAACTTTAGCGATTGTCATAGCTCGTTCTAATAATTGCATTTATAATCCACCTCTCCTTCATATATTTTATTTTTATTCATAGCCTACGTCTAGCTACACAATCGTGGATATTTGTTTCATTCCGTTTCCTTCATAAAAAGAATGAATATATTAATTTTTCTAAATATATTGACATTATACCTTAAAGCACATATATTTTTCATATAAACTTTCCTCTTAACGGAAACGTTTTCCACTACGCGGAAAAGGAGTGAAAGGAATGCATTATTGTTCGTCAATGTATGCACCTTTGAGACATGTAATAGTAAAACATCCAAAAGATGCTTTCCGAAACCAACAGCATCTTAGCGATGAATGGAAAACATTTAACTACTTATCAGAACCTAGCTATAATGGGGCTCTTAAAGAATATGCAAAATTTATGAGCATTCTAGAAAAGTATGTTGAAAAAATTGATTTTTTACCAGAATCAGTTGAAGTAGGGCTTGATTCGCTGTATGCGCATGATCCTGTAAAATTCACACCAAATGGGGCCATTATCTTAAAATCTGGCAAAAAATCAAGACAGCCAGAAGCAGCTGTCTATAAAGCATTTTTACAGGAAAAAGGCATTCCGGTTATCGGAGAATTGACAGGAGAGGCTGTATCAGATGGTGGCGATATTGTTTGGCTTGATGACCGTACACTTGTGGTAGGTCGAGGCTATCGAACGAATGATGATGCTATTCGTCAGCTAAAGGACATGACGAAGGGTTTTGTGGATGAATTCATTGTTGTGCAGCTACCGCATGATTTAGGTGAAGCAGAATGTTTACACTTAATGTCCTTCATTAGTATGGTGGACGAGGATTTAGCGGTTGTACATTCACGATTAATGCCAGTTTTCTTTCGTCAGCTTCTAATCGACCGAGGTATTCAATTAATTGAGGTCCCGAAAGATGAGTATGATACGCTTGGCTGTAACGTTTTAGCACTTGCACCTAGAGTATGTATTGTTCCAAATGGAAATCCAATGACAAAGCAACAATTACTTGATGCTGGCGTAACAGTTTATGAATATAAAGGAAATGAAATTTCGATAAAAGGAACAGGTGGACCAACATGTTTAACCTGCCCAGTAGTAAGAAGAAAAAAGGAGATAAAGTAAAATGTTTAAAAATGTTATTGTAAAAAACCCAGGAAATAGTTATGTAAATGGTTTAACGACTAGTGACTTAGGAAAACCGATTTTAGAAAAATTATTTGAGCAGCATGAAAAATATGTTGAAGCATTAAAGAGATGTGGCGTGGAGGTTACACAGCTTCCGGCGAATGAAGCCTTTCCAGATTCAACATTCGTAGAGGATACGGCTGTTTTAACAGCTGAATTTGCCATTATTTCAAATCCAGGGGCCGAAGCTCGTAATCGTGAGATTGAGGAAATCGTGCCAGCTGTTAAAAAGTTCTATGAAAAATTATATTATATCGAAGGCCCAGGAACACTTGATGGCGGAGATGTATTGCAGGCAGAAAAGAAATTTTATGTCGGTATCTCTGATCGTACTAATGAAGAAGGGGCTCGACAATTTAAAGAAATCGTAGAAAAAGAAGGCTATGAGGCAACGATCATTCCGCTAAAGGCGTTTTTTCATTTAAAAACGGGCATCGCATATGTTGGTGAAAATCGTATTGTAGTAGCAGGAGAGTTTGTCGATCACCCTGCATTCGAATCCTATGAAAAAATTATTATTCCAAAAGAGGATGAGTATTCAGCAAACTGTATTCAAGTAAATGATTATGTCATTATTCCAGCAGGCTATCCAGAAACAAATCGTAAATTAAACGATCTAGGCTACCAAACAATTGAGCTAGAAATGTCTGAGTTTAGAAAACATGATGGTGGGCTAAGTTGTTTGTCATTACGTTTTTAACTTCTTTCAGCGGGTGTACAAACATCCGCTGAAATAGAGGAACTCAGTCTAAGAACGCCACGTCCTGTGGCAATTTATCTGTGCGAAAGCGAAGCGACAGCAACACGGTTTTATCTGTGCGAAAGCGAAGCGACAGCAACACGGTTTTATCTGTGCGAAAGCGAAGCGACAGCAACAACACACGACTGAGTGACCAACATCATGTTGCTGCCGCTGCGTTAGCACTACGCTTTCGCACAAAAAACATTTGCTGCTGACGCTACGCTTTCGCGCAAAAAACATTTGTTGGCCCAAAGCCTCCGGCGGATGTCAATGTAAAAATACCCAATCAATTTATATGGGATAAATTGATTGGGTACTTTAGTAGTAATGATATCAGAATATTCGATATATTGATAACTAGAGAGTGGGGATGGATGTTGAGTAAAGGGGAACAACGGCAAGATCATCAATTAAACCGTTCAATGAAGAGTCGGCATTTATTAATGCTATCACTCGGAGGAGTTATTGGAACAGGACTATTTTTAAATGTTGGCTTTACAATTAATCAGGCAGGTCCTGGAGGGGCATTAATTGGTTATTTATTTGGTGGCTTAATATTGTACATGGTTATGAATTGTCTTGGAGAATTGGCGGTTTACATGCCTGTAACTGGTTCTTTCCAAACCTATGCAACACGTTTTATCAGTCCTTCAGCCGGATTTTCTTTAGGATGGATGTATTTTGTCGGGTCAGCTGCCACAGCGGGGGTAGAATTTACAGCAGCGGGAATTTTGATGCAACATTGGTTCCCGAATGTTCCTATTTGGATATGGTGTGCTGTATTTATGGTGCTGTTATTTACTTTAAATGCATTGACAACTAGAGGATTTGCGGAAGCAGAATTTTGGTTTGCAAGCATTAAAGTCATTGCGGTGATTGCATTTATCGTTATAGGAGCTGCGGCAATCTTTGGATTGATTCCGCTAGCTGATCGTCCAACACCACATTTTACGAATTTAGCACCGTCTGGTTTATTCCCAGCAGGTATTGCCATTATTTTTGTCACAATGATGAATGTTATCTTTTCTTATCAAGGTTCTGAACTTGTCGGGATTGCAGCAGGAGAAACTGAAAATCCAGAAAAAAATATTCCTCGGGCAATAAAGACAATTCTTTTTAGAATTATAGTTTTCTATATTGCTTCTATTATTGTTTTATCTGCGATATTCCCTTCATCGGAGCTTGGACTACTGGAAAGTCCTTTTGTCACATTGATGAATTTAGCTGGCGTTCCATACGCTGCTGGCATTATGAACTTTGTAATTTTAACAGCGATATTATCAGTAGGTAACTCATGTTTATATGCTTCCACACGTTTATTATGGTCGATGTCAAAAGAGGGAATGGCTCCTAAATTATTTGGACGACTAACGAAAAATAAAGTGCCATTAAATGCACTTATTTTCACGATGCTTTTCTCGTTGCTTTCTTTATTAACGAGCGTGATGGAAGCAGATGCAGTATTTGTTTTACTCATGTCTATTGCAGGAATTTCTGTAACAATTTCATGGATGGGGATTTGCGCCTCTCAATTAATGTTCCGATATCGTTATGTCAAAGCAGGAGGAGATGTATCTGAATTAAAATTTAAAACACCATTTTATCCATTGATTCCAATGTTCTGTATTATTTTTTGCACGCTAATTCTGGTCTTTTTAGCATTCGATCCAACACAAAGAGTTGGTTTACTATATGGGGTTGGCTTCTTTATCGCTTGCATGATTTTCTATAAATTAAAATTGAGTAAAACGAATACAGTTTCTTCTGAGATTAACTCATCATCATAATGTGAGGGGATTTCCGTTCCGACTGGGCGCTTTGTTGTTGCTGTCGCTACGCTTTCGCACAGAGCAAAGCTTCCTGGGGGCGTTCGATGAGCCGCTTCGCTTCGCTGCAGGGTCTCGGGCCAACAGATGTTTTTTGCGCGAAAGCGTAGTGCTAACGTAGCGACAGCAACAGCACCGATGTTGGTCACGAAGGCGTTATCACAGGACGTGATGGTTTTAGCCTTCGTTCCTCTATTGCTGGTCCCCGAGGAGTCGCCCAGTCTCCACTCCAATCAACTTATATACAAAGCATACGTCTTAACAAATGTCATCCACAACTTTTGGTGATCAGCCAAAAAATGAGGAAACGTATGATTTACATTGAAACGAAATGCATTCGATTTTGAGAAAATGAAGGAGAATGATTATGACTAATTATCTTTGGAATACACCTGAAAAACTACGCGCATTATTATGTGAACTTGTCAGTTGGGTAACTAAACTGTTACGACAAATTTAGACAAAACTATACAAACCTGTATAGAAATATAGATTGATAACAGAATACCCTTCGTATCAAGCGATTGGTGCGAACTCCGCGTTAATTGCTTTTAACTCCTAAAGCCTTGTGACCAAAGCGGAGCTGGAAACGGCAGACGTAACGGTGCGAAAGCAGAAAAAACAACAAGGATGG
>NZ_JBHJTF010000078.1:0-3413 GCF_042267565.1 Lysinibacillus sp. NPDC056232
GATGACCACCGAGACAGCCTCGGCGATCTTGTCCTCGGGCCACCCTCCCTCGGCCACCGCCACGGCAATGCCGACGTCTTCCAGCTCAGCCTTGTTGTCCTGGAAGTACTTGACCTTGCCGGGGTAGGCATCCCCGCCCGGGGGGATGCCGTACTTGTCCGCCACCGCGTCCGCCTCAGACCGCTACGCCGTAGACCGGCGTCGTCGGGAGCTGCTGCACGCTGGCGACCTGGTCGCCCACCACACCCTCCGGGCCCTTGGCCGGCGCCGGGATCAGGGAGGCGGCCTTGCCCGAGAGGGAGTCCACCTTGTCCGCATGGCGCGTGGTCCAGGACGCGGCCACCACCACCGACCCCCCGAGGGTGAACACGGCCGGGCTCTTGGTGAGCAGCGCGACCAGGGAGACGAGACCGGCCGCGGTCCACGCGGCCACCCGCTCCGAGGACTGCACGTCCTTGTTGTTCGGCTCCAGCGACCGGATGTCGGCCACCGGCGGCAGCGCCATCTGGTACGCGCCGTAGGCCATCACTCCCGTGGCGAGAGCGATCGAAATCTCTGCATCAGGCTTCATCGACATGTCGCCCTCCTCCTACTTCTTGGTCTTGACGGTGAGTGCCCCGGACATGGGGCCGGGGTTCTGGCCGGACGTGTCGGCCGCGACCTGCACCCGGTACGACGTGTTCGCGCGACGCCCGGTGAAGTCCCGGTACGGGCTGTCGCTCGCGCCCTCGGGCTTGCCGTTGACGTACCAGCGGTAGAACTGCGCGCCGCGCACCGCGGTGCAGCTCACGCGGAAGCTGCTGCGGGTGACCGCGGACGACTTCAGGCCGCCCGGCTTGGCGAGCGCGGTCGCCTTGGTCTTGACGGTGAAGTTCGAACTGTTGCTGCCGATCTTGCCGACCGAGTTCACCGCGCGGACGTAGTAGGTGTAGGACCGGTTGGGGACCAGGTTGCGGCCCTGCCAGAACGTGTCCTGCGACGTGCCGACCGGCTCCGTGTTCCCGGTCTGGTAGATCCGGTAGTAGTCGGCCCCGGTGACCTTGTCCCACTGCACACCGATCTGCGTGTCCGAGTGCGTACCCCACGCCCGCACGTTGGTCGGGCCCGGCAGGGTGCCCGAGCCCACCGCGGCCTCCTCCTGGACGGAGTACGGCCCGCCGATCGGGGGCTGTCCCACCTGCGCCAGAGCGGCCCGCGCGATCCCCGCCTCGGTCTTGTCCAGCGCGCGGCGGGCCAGGAACTCCCCGAGCGCGTTGCCCACGGTCTGAGGGTCGTAGCCCATGTTCGTGAGCAGCTCGGTCGCGCGCTGCGACCACTCGGCGTTGTCGTCGATCGCGTTCGGGTTGGTGCCGTCCGTCACCGTGCTGCCGTTGTTCCCGGTGACCTCGGTCGCCCCGCCCGAGGTGGACAGCCCGTACTCGGACAGGTCGTCGCTGGTGTACATGCCGTCCGCGCCCGGGTCCACGGGCGCCTCCTGCGAGGCCACGTACCAGCGGTAGGCGACGTAGGCCGCCGCGATGCCCGCCGGGATGTAGATGTACTTCTTCTTGATCTTCCCGGCGCCCGGCACGTCCACCGTGCCGCCCATGAACTCCCCCTCGGGCATCAGATGGCCCCGTCCACGGGCACCCCGTAGCCGGTCGGCGTGACCGACTCGCCCAGCTCCGACAGCCACGTGTTCGCGGCGAGCTGGCCCATGACCGGGGTGTTGTAGTACCGGCCGCCCACCAGCGGATCCCGGGCCGTGACCGGTGCGGTCTGCCGGTCATAGAACTGCGCCGGCTTGTCGATGAACATCGGCTGGTTCACGAAGTACGGGCTCTCGAACCCGTAGTGGACCCGAGCACCGCCGCGGCCTTCCGCGTACTGGTCCCCGTCCGGGTTGTTCGCCGCGTAGCTGTTGGTGCCCGCGATGAACTTGTCCACCCCGGCGCCCGACGGCTCCCCCCAGATCTGGCGGGGGAAGCCCACCAGCCGCTCCAGGAAGGACGATCCCTCCACACCGACGGGGTTCGCCTGCCGGTACGGCAGGGTGTCGTCCCCGCTGGAGTGCACACCCGCCACCCCGCCCACGTGCGGACTGCCCGCGATCGAGCCGCGCGCCGCCCGGGCCCAGGAGGTGTCGACGTCCGCGTTGTGCGGATTCCCCTGGGACCAGGCCGGCGCACTGCCCGCCGGGGTGCCGCCCGACCCCACCGGGGTCGAGGACAAGGAGGGTGCGTTCCAGCCGAGAGAGGGCTGACCCACCACGATGGCGCGCGGGATGCCGTCCTCCAGGGTGAGGCCGGCGTACTCCGCTCCCATCTCCGGAGAGACGCTGATCTCGTCGGCGCGGAAGTCGGGCACTCCCTCAGGGCCGGACGGGTTGGTGTGCGCCGGGTCCGGTTCGCCCGGCGCGATCTTGGGTTCGCCCGGCGCGTTGAGGCGCAGGAGGTTCCCGGAGTAGCGGGCCATGGGCCCCTCCCTCAGCTCAGAGTACGCTTGCCCCACGACAGCATGGCGTTACCGATGGCCATGCCGACCGCGAGTCCGGCACCGAAGATCACTGCGTTGCGAAGGTTGGTCGACATGCCGTCACCTCTTGGGCGAGGCCATGGCCGTAGCCAGGGACCCGCGGAACAGGTAGTTGACGGAGTCGATCACCTTCGAGGTCTGGCGGCCCGGGAGGATCAGCGTCGTGGCCATGGCCACGCCGATGATCCCCATGGCCACCCGCTCGACGGTGGTCATGATCAATTCCTTTCGTTGAACCATCGGAGTGCAGACTCCGAGGGGCTTGGGACCTTGGGGTCGACGCGGGCCAGGACCACCGTGATCAGGGCCAAGTACGCGACGTGCACCGCACCCCTGCCCACCACCCGCTCCGCACCCGCGAACAGGACGGCCGCGATGGCGGTGCCGATGGGCACCTTCCAGTCCATGGCCTCGTCGTTGAAGATCGTTCGGTTGGCGACCGTGATCGCGCCGATCGCGAGCACGGGCCCGGTGGAGGCCGCCATCACGCCCACCCCCGGTAGCGGCGGATCTCGTACTTCCCGGTGTTGGCCATGAGGTTGTCCAGCGTGTCTCTCTGCACGTTGCGGCGCTTGTTCTGCATGCCGATCCCGTTGGAACCGTCGGTGCAGAGCACCATGTGACGGGCGTTGACCGCGATGTCCCCCATGCGCGGGCTGCCCACCTTCACCCACTGGCCCGAGGCCAGATAGGCGCCGGTGGTCGACCCACCGGGCGGCTCGATCCCGATGTCCAGCAGGCTCTTGCCGACGAACGACGCGCAGTCGGAGTAGCCCTTCTTCCAGCGCTCGTCCTGCGAGTACTTCTCGTTGCCGTGGGAGACGCTGGCCGCGGTCACGAGCGTGGACGGCTTCTGGAGGGCCTTGGGCATCTTGGACTTCTTGTAGACGCCCTTCCAG
>NZ_JBHJTF010000078.1:3423-6175 GCF_042267565.1 Lysinibacillus sp. NPDC056232
GTACCCGCCGGGCACGTAGTTCGGGTCCGCCTCACCACCCGAGCCCGTGATCACCTTGCCCTCGGTGGACACCGCCGGCGGAGCACCGGAGGTCACGTCCTTGAGGGCCTGGAGGGGCGAGACGTCCCGCAGGGCGGCATACAGCAGCACCCCACCGCCGGCCGCGATGGCCAGGTGGAGACTGGAGATCTGCCCGCCGCTCTGCGCCACGACGGATCAGCCCTTGACCTTGGCGAGCAGCTTGCCGCCGAAGAACGTGCCGATGGCCAGGTACACGAGCTTGCCGAGGTCCGGCATCAGAAGATTCATGATCCTTTTTCCTTTCGTCCAGGTCAGACGGGGTGAGGGGGCCAGGACGCGCGCGCCCTGGCCGTGGGCCTGGTGCTACCGGCCACCGGTGAGCTGACGGGGGTCGTCCCCCACCGGGCTCATGTAGTTCTTGGTGATCGTCAGGGTGTGCGCACCCGATCCGCCGATGACCCCGGAGAGCTGGACGGCCGTGGACGGGGTGATCGGCTGGTACCGGAACCCGTTCTCGGCACCCGGCTGGAGACCGAAGTCGTCCAGCCAGTGGAGGACGTACACACCGTCGGGCTTCGAGTTCTTGGCCGCGGCCGTGTTGCCGTCCGCGTCCGCGGTCAGCCCGTAGTCCTCGCTCATCTCCGACTCCCACGTGAGCGGGGAGCGGGAGTAGACCTTGACCTTGTCGATCTCCGTCTCCCACAGGGAGGGGAAGTCCGCCTCACCCTGCGCGCGGGAACCGGCCGCGTCGCGCAGCTCGAAGATGAGCACGCGCAGGAGGCCGCCGAACGTGGCCATGCGCTGGTTGTAGGCGCCCGCGCTGAGCTGGATCGTCTCCACGTCGGTGTACAGGATCGACCCGACGCCGTTCGGGGTCGGGGAGACCCCGTTGCCCTTGTAGTCGCGGTTGTCCGAGGTGGCCCAACCGCGCTGCTGCACCTGGACGTTGACGGAGGCCGCGTTCGTCGGCGCCGTGCTGTAGACCTGGTTGATCGCGTTGATCGTGATCTTCAGCTTGAACGTCGCGGACGCGTTCCGGTTGGGCAAACTGCCCATCGCGTCGCGCCGCCGCACCTGGATCGGCACCCTGAGCTGGAAACGGTACGAGCCGCCCGTGCCGCCGGCGCCCGCGGTCAGGGTGTAGATGCCGTTCGCGCGGGGGTCGCCGTTGAAGACGAACCCGCCGAACTGGTTCAGGACGCGCAGTTGGTGCCCGGTGAGCGGGCCCATGATCTGCTTGCCGCCGATGTCCTCCACGATCACCGACTGGAGGACCGAGAACGGCCCGTCCGCCTGGAAGGCAACGGTCGCGGCGTTGGACGCGGTCGTCGCGGTGACGCGGATCAGCGCGCCCGACAGGTACCCGTCCACCTGGAACTCGTACGGCTGGAGCGTCTGGGTGGCGGTGTTCTGCGTGACGGTCTGGGTGTAGACCTCGGACTCCAGGGTCCGGGTCCCGGTGACGAACGGGCGAGCGGCAACAACCTGCTGCTCCTTGCCCTTGCCGTTCTTGGACTGCGCCGGAGCCTCGGTCGCGGTCATGGTCATGTGGGTTCCTCCCTCAGTGCCCGACCGAGCGGGCAGAGTTTGTTAAGTAGGGAAACATATTCGGTTGCCTAAGGCAACCAAATGGGAAAGATCAAGGGCCGACCACGCACATCTGCCCCGCCTCCTGCCGGATGTACAGCCAGTGGAACTTGGGCAGGCGCCGCACCACGTCCACCACCAGGTCCGGGTCCACACCCGCGATCTCCCCGAACCGGTCCTGCGACCGCTTGTCCTTGATGTTCGCCAGGAACAGGTGTTGCGCCTGGTCGTACATCTCCAGCGGCACCATGGCCGGACGCTGCGTCGCCCCCCACAGACCCGACCCCAGGGACCGGCCCTTGGTCCAGATCCGGGTGAGGTCCCGCTTCATGTCCATCTCCCGGACCAGGGACACCACCTCATCATCGAAGATGATGTTGTCCCCCTTGACGTACAGCCGCTTGTGCATCTCCTTGAACACCCGCTCGTGCCGGATCTCGTCGGCCGCCGGATCGTTCGTGTGGTGCGGCCACACCACCCACCCGTTCACCTTGGGCATGCCCGGAGCACGCGGCGGAGGGGGAAACGTGAGCGTGCGCTTCCAGCGGTCGTGCTGGGCCAGGAACTCGCCCACGGTCTTGTCCTTGGCCTTCATGACCGTGATGTACCCGGTCAGGTCATCCGACACGGACCGCGCGAGGAGCTGGAGCGCAAGGCGCGTCTTGCCCGAACCGGTCGGGCCGATGAACGACACGTGCTCACCCGCGCCGTACTCCCACACCGAGGAGAGGAACCTACGCCGCTCGATCAGCCTCACGCTCTGGCTCGGTGCCGCCCGCGGCGCCCTGGTCCTGGCCATCCCCACCCCCCAGCTCCCCCACGCCGTACCGCTCCCGCAGCCTCAGCGCCTCGGACTCCCACTCGCCGCACACCTTCAGCAGCTCCGAGTACCGGCGCTTCCACGCGATGATCCGCGCCTCGGCCAGCACCAGCGCGTGCTGAGTCCGGCCGCACCGCACCAGCGCAGCCTCGTACGCGTCCTCGGACGACACCTCGGTGTCGTACTGCACCTCGTCAGACATGGGCCATCACCCGGGGCGTGGGGACCTGGACAGAGGCTACGATGTCTGCTTTACGCGTAGCTCGTGGTGTTACAGGACGCGATAAAATTTTGAAATTTGAGGGTTCTTATCATGGTCATGGA
>NZ_JBHJTF010000079.1:0-6159 GCF_042267565.1 Lysinibacillus sp. NPDC056232
CAATATACAACATAAACATATGTTCTATAAAGAAAAAAGCACTTCATTCCTCCCACCTCTGAAGAAGTGGGCTTCCTGAAGCTCAATTCTGTGATTTTCATATTAATATTGCGAAGATCATCTTGATGTTTTCCCTTTAAAACTGGTTTGTTTATGTGATCTATGTTACGGAAAAATTTCCATATATAAATTGACCTCCAAATTTTCAAACAAAAAGGAAAGGGGTTGTAATTGATGAAAATACCTACACATTTAAAGCATAAACCTGTTATTGTTGCTGAAAATTATGCCAATATTGATGGGCGCACCGCTTATCATACAGATGCACAGGGGCTCTCACTTGGCTTAGCTCAATGGAATGACAGAGGTAAGGTTGATATTTCTGCTAAAGTGTGGCGTCATACAGGTGGTAAATGGTCACGTCAATCGGAGGAATTACCACTTCATCGCGTGCTTGACCTCGCTATTTTAGTTTGTGAGTCTCAGCATTATTTTAAGGACGCTTATCGCTACGATCATTTATATGATGAAGAAAACCCTGTTATTAAACGTGTTGGCTTACAGGGGGATGCAATGACAGTGGAAGTATGTACCGACAATGAACAAATTAAAGAGGATATTAAGCTCTATAATCAAGCATTAAGTGCGGATGGTGAACTAATTGGTGAACGTCTGCGCACGCTATCACATATTTTAAAGGAAATGGGTTATTAAAACCCAAGAGGGCATGAAAATGGACCAACAAATTTTACATGATAATAAAAAGCTACAGAAAGCTTTTTTTAACTTTTTAATTCCTGTTATGCTAGCGAATGTGCTGCAATCATTAGGGCAAGTCTTTGGCATGTTTATAGTTGGGCGCAATTTAGGAGTTGATGCGCTAGCGGCAATTTCAGCATTCTTTCCATTTTTCTTCTTTTTAATGGCATTTGCTATTGGGATTGGCTCAGGTAGCTCGATTTTAGTAGAGCAAACATATGGGGCTGGGAATCATGAGAAGATGAAGGAGGTTGTTGGGGTAACATTAGCTTTCACGACGATTTTATCAATTGTCGTCGCAATTTTTGGTGGCTTTTTCATTGAGTGGATTTTACGTTTTATGCAAACACCTGCAAACATTTTAGATATGAGTATTAGCTATGCTCAAATTTTATTTTTTACACTACCGATTATGTTTTGGTATTTGGTGTACACTACCTTTATGCGTGGTGTAGGTGACTCTAAAACACCCTTTTTATTTTTAGTCACAAGTGTTATTTTAAATATCGCATTCCTACCACCATTAGTTTT
Organism: Lysinibacillus sp. NPDC056232; assembly: GCF_042267565.1. Taxonomy (NCBI): domain Bacteria; kingdom Bacillati; phylum Bacillota; class Bacilli; order Caryophanales; family Bacillaceae; genus Lysinibacillus; species Lysinibacillus sp. NPDC056232. The sequence goes on from NZ_JBHJTF010000079.1 coordinate 1,291, forward strand.
TGGCTGGCTCGGTCTGCCTAAGTTTGGCTTAAATGGTGCTGCTTATGCCTCTGTTTTATCCAATCTAGTGACGATGTTATTATTATTTGCCTACTTGCATAGAACAAAGCATATTTTGCGCTTAGACAAATCAATTTTACAGCATTTTAAATTAAAGAAGGATATTTTAGCTTCATTATTAAAATTAGCCATTCCAGCAAGCATTAGTATGGTTGCGATCTCTGTTGCAGAAATTGCTGTCATTGGCTTCGTTAATGTTTACGGCTCCGATGCCACTGCCGCTTACGGTGTTGTCAATCAGGTCGCTAGCTATGCACAAGTGCCTGCGATGAGTATCGCTATTGCGACATCTGTATTTGTGGCGCAGGCTTTAGGGGCTAACTCTACAGAAATGATAAAAAAAATTCGTCAATTAGGTGTGCTTATTAACTATATTTTAGGCGGCACGATTATTTTAATTATGTATTTATTTGCGGAGCCTATTTTATCTTTCTTTATTGATCAACAGGATACGGTACTTATCGCAAAGAATTATTTATATATCGCATTTTGGAGCTATTTAATTTTTGGCCATACACAAACAGTTTCAGCTACAATGCGAGCTACAGGTGTTGTCTTATGGCCTACAATTTTCCTAGTCATTGCGATTTGGGTAGTCGAGGTGCCATTAGCGTTTGTTTTATCGCACTACACTACATTCGAGCTAAATGGCGTTTGGTTAGCTTACCCTACTGCCTTCTGTGTGCATTTTGTATTACAATACGCATACTTCAAGCTAGGTTGGCAAAAACGAACATTAAAAGCAATGCTCAGCGATTAATCTTTATGATTGTGTCTGTAGACAAAGCAGCACACGTAACTTTGTCTACAGCAATTTTTTATAGACGTTTGGGGTAAATAAATATAAACCAGAATTTGTTGATCCACATAATTAAGCTTTAGGCGGAATTATTCCCGAAACCAATAAGATAAAGAATACTAATCCAATGAAAAAGAATATTATTGAAGCAGTAAATATCGGACCTATTTGATAAGTGAACTGTTCCCTTTTCTGAATTATGCCTGTTTGCCCACTAACTTGAGATGTAAATAATCTAGTTATAGATCCACCACTACTTGAAAAGTAAAAAGTACCCCCAGCAAAAACTATACCAGTGAAAAACATTACCTCGATAAACCTTACGGAGAAAAATGAAGCAATAAAATAAGTGATTAAAACTTCTACAATAAATGCCACTTTCATAATTATCAAATTTTTCCTACTCATATAAATCCCCCTACTCTTCAAAGTTTATGCTTCTTACTCTGTATACGATTGAATTTAAACTAGGTTCCAATTTTATACTTTTTAACCAATTCATTTTTTAATTTTATTTCACTGTTCTATCCAATTATTTTTACCATAATACCAGATAGGTGATTGTCAATTGTTGCACCAATCCATTTTTTCATTACACACACTTCTTTTTCGCATAAAAAAAAGGCATCCTAATGAAAGGATGCCTTTTTTATGGTTACATCATTAAAATTAAAGTTTTACGATGTTTGTAGCTTGAGGTCCACGTTGGCCTTCTTCTACTGAGAATTCAACTTTTTGACCTTCTTCAAGAGTTTTGAAGCCGTCACCTTGGATAGCTGAGAAGTGAGCGAATACGTCATTTCCACCTTCTACTTCGATGAAACCGAAACCTTTTTCTGAGTTAAACCATTTTACTGTACCTTGTGTCATTTGAATGACCTCCATTAATTGTATTAATTAAAATCATATTACCAAAAGAAAATCCACATATTACAAAAAGCATCAAATAAAACACGATTACTCTTTGTAATATGTGAATTTATTGTTCTCTTGAAAACGATTTTATTACATTTACTATATACAATAAAAACACATTTGTCTAGTACTAAAGAAAATTATTAAATAAACAGTTTTCTTTCTAACCGGATACGTCATTAAATATGTTCAACTAATAAGGTGCGATAATCTTTTTAGATCAACGCACCCCGTTAGTAAACTTAGTTTTTGACAAATATCTATTGTGGTTTCAATTGCCATTAATTTTAGACCAAGACCAAGACCAAGACTAATAAATACAACGCCTGCTACCTTATTCATAATCGTATTAAACAGTTTGCTATCTTTTATGCTTTGTGTTGCTAACGTCGCTCCATATGTATCACAAACGCACCATACGAGGACAATAATCGAGAATGTCGCACCTAAAATTAGAAATGGTCATGAACCAAAGCTGTTATCTGCTGAAATGAATGGTGGTAAGAAGGATAATTAAAACAAAATATTTTTAGGATTCGAAACATTCGTCATTACACCTTGCATATAATCCTTTTTCATAGAGCCGCTAGAGGTACGCTTTACTTATAAGCCCTCGCTTTTTTTGAAAAGCGATTTTGCACCAATGTAAATTAAATAAATACCACCAATTACTTTAAGTACCGTAAAGAGTACAGCTGATTATGATAAGATAATCGATAGACCAGCAGTAGAAAGAATTGTATGAACTACAATGACTTTTGTTTTAGTTATCATGTGAAATGAGGTTTAACAAATGAGTTTTATTAAGTTAACGCAAGTCGAAAAAGCATATAATGCCCAGCAACCTGTATTAAAAGATATTAATATAACGATTGAAAAAGGCGAATTCTTTGTATTAGTAGGCCCATCTGGTTCAGGTAAAAGTACACTTCTGCACCTTATTGCTGGCTTAGATAAAATGACGACCGGCACAATACAAATAAATGGAGAAACATTAGATATGGCTTCCCCTCAAGAACGAAATCTATCAATGGTTTTCCAAAATTATGCATTATACCCTCATCTAACAGTGGAACAAAATATTTTATTTGGTTTAAAAAGAAAGGGAGTTCATAAACAAGAGCAGCAAAAACGTTTGCAGGAAAGTGTTGAACTGCTCAAGCTGACTAATTATTTACATCGAAAACCAAAAGCTTTATCCGGAGGTCAACGTCAACGTGTCGCTCTTGCACGTGCTATTGTGAGCCAATCTCCGCTGTGCCTGATGGACGAGCCTTTATCCAATTTAGATGCACAATTACGAACACAAATGCGGACAGAAATCAAACAACTACAAAAAAAATTGGGCTTAACAACTATTTATGTAACCCACGATCAAACAGAAGCGATGACCATGGGGGATCGAATAATGGTTTTACATAATGGATGTATTCAGCAAATCGGAACACCTCTAGAATTATATAATCAACCAAAAAATCTATTTGTCGCAAGTTTTATTGGTTCTCCAACTATTAACATGGCAACTGCAGTTCTAGAAGATTCTACGCTCATTATTGAAAATCAATTTAAAATGAAACTTCCAACTGATGTTTATGCACGTTTACCTCAACATACACCATTAACACTTTGCGTTCGTCCAGAGCATCTCCGAAAAGGAGACGCTTTGCATCTTCCTATAGTAAATATTGAACAGCTTGGACATGAAACGCATATCATTGTTCGATTAGCAGATCGAACATGGACGATTAAATGGAGTGGCCAACATACCTTTAAAATCGGAGAAACACTTTCTCTCCAGCCTCAACACCTATTATTTTTTGATGCGGAAACAGAAGTATTATTATAGTTTTCCCGATAATGTAAAAAACTTGCCTTTTCGGCAAGTTTTTTTCACACCATACATTATTAAAGTGTTTCATATATAACTTGTCCCATTTGAGTGGCGTCATAATCTCCTAATGCGACTACTTCTGATTGGAAATCTGGTGAATTTAAAATCTCTTTTACCGATTCAATCAGCAGTTGGTTTTCGGGAGTTTTTAATAGGACAATATCATAACGTTCTCTAACAAGTGGGATAAAGTCAACATCTATGAGTTTTGATATTTTTTCAATGCCTATTCCAATGTCTGCATTCCCGTTTGCGACAGCAGAAGCTACATCAATATGGCTCATTTCTTCTTCGTTATAGCCTTCAATTGAGGATGGAGATATGTGATGTATGCGTAATTGCTCATCTAGGAAAGTACGAGCACCTGAACCTTTTTCACGATTCATCAATTTTAGTGATTTGGTCTTAAAATCATCCATTGATTGAATTTGCAATGGATTTCCTTTTTTCACATAAAAGCCTGCTCGGCGTGAAATCAGATTGAGAAGAATATAAGAGTGACTTACAAAAATCTTTTTCAAATAAGGTGTATTATATTCCCCTGTATCACCATCATACAAATGTAAACTAGCAATATCACATTCCCCATTATACAGCGCCATAACACCATTAAAGCTACCTTCATGTGAGCGCAATACTTTATTGGATTGTTTTTTCTCTATATATTTTCCTAATAAGTCTAAAGCTAAATCTTGTCCGCTAATAATAATTTTTTTATTGTTTGTCGGAGGAGTAGTCGAAGCAGTAGATGCAGTAGGAGTTGCCCCTGTCTTGCTCTTTTGGATATATAATTGTAAATCGGTTCTATCCACACGCATTTGTCGACCTACACGAAAAATGGGTAAATCCCCCTTTTTCACTAAATCATAGATCGTTAATTTTGAAACCTTTAATAATTGAGCAACCTCTTCAATCGTATAGGAATGTTCATGTGACATGTAAAAAATCTCCCCTTCTGCTTCTATTGATTCTATAGTAACGTAATTATGATATTTTTGGATCATCACCAAAACGTGTGGTTGATTTCCGTTCCGACTGGGCGCTTTGTAGCTGCCGCTTTGCTTTCGCTACAGAAAACATTTGTTGCTGCCGCTTTGCTTTCGCTACAGAAAACATTTGTTGCTGCCGCTTCGCTTTCGCACAGATAAAACAATTGTTGCTGCCGCTTCGCTTTCGCACAGATAAAACATTTGTTGCTGTCGCT
>NZ_JBHJTF010000080.1:0-6117 GCF_042267565.1 Lysinibacillus sp. NPDC056232
ATCTAAATGAATAATTTAGTTGATGAAACAATTATTTCTTATAATGATTACTTAGATAAAGTAAAAAATGCAGGAACAATAATATAAGAGGTGAATTCATACAAGATGCTACAAGATGCTATGAATATGATTGATTCTTTAGCTGAAGGTTTGATTTGGATGAGTGAAGTAAAACGTCTATTAACACAACAAGGCGTTTTAGTCAAGTTTGATGAACAACAAATAGAAGAATTTCTAATTGAAATTAATAATGGTATAGAAATAAATGATTACGTTTTAGTTGCTGATATGTTTGAGTATGAGATTTCTCCATTTTTACAAGGATGTGATCCAATCCAAAAAATAAGTTAATAGTTTTGAAGATAGGGATGATGAGATTCTAAATGAAATTCGAAAAAATGTTGGCGAAAAATGGAGAGTATACGCTTAAGGTAAATGATAAATTAGTTTACAGTAAATATCGGCCAAAACAAGATGCCTTTAATTTCATTATAAATGAAATAGAAGAAGCACAAGGATATTTACTGATAGGATTGTGGTTAGGTTATCATTTAGAAGCTTTAATAAAATTAGTAGGTGAAAAAAAACCAATTATTGTTTATTGTTCTAAAACTGAAAAAGATTTATTTGAAGAGAATGAATCAGATTTCTGTATTCCAGATAATGTTATGATCGTAACAGAAATTGAAGCGATACAATTTGAAATAACATATCAGGTTATTATAACTAAAATTTGGTTAAGTGTTATGGATTCTAATCACCCACTATACTTACTGATTTTAGACATTAAAAACAAGCAAAAGACCTACAGACTTTACTCACCATTACTGGAGGGAAATTTCAGAAGAAATATAGAGTATGAAGATTTCCTATTGAAAGATTACTCGAATAATCTTTCAAATAAGGAGTTGGCATGTCTTATTTCTGCAGGACCTTCATTGAATAAGACAATTGACTGGTTGACTAAGGTAGATGAGCGTGTATTTGTATTAGCAGTAGGCTCAGCCTTAAAGCCATTATTAAATAGAGGTATTCAACCAAATGCGGTCATTGTCGCTGATCCTAAAATAGAGATTATGGAACAAATTCAAGATCGCAATTATAATGGTTTGTTGTTTTATTTAAGTACAGCGAATCATGAAACAGTATCGATTCATCCGTATAAACGTTGCATGCTATTACAAAATGGTTACGAAAGTGCGGAAGAACTAGCAAGTTGTATTAATTATCCTACATTAGATACGGGTGGATCTGTAGCAACGATAGCATTTAGCCTATTAGAGTATTTGGGTTTTAAAAGAATTGTATTATTCGGTCAAGATCTATCCTTCAAAGGGAACAATACACATGCCTCAGATTCAACTTCTAATACTGATGTTTTGAAGGGGTTAAAAAATGCTCAAATTTTTTCAAATAGGGGAGAGTTAGTATTTACTAGCTATAGCCTATTAAGTTATTTAAATTGGTTCAACCGAAAAATTCCAGATTCGATAGCAGAAGTATATAATACGGCAATAGATGGCGCAAAAATTAATTCAACTAAACAATTAAGTGAAGAGCAGTTTATTCATTTATGTAATAATACAGTATTTGATTAGGAGAGATGTATAAATGGGATATCTTAAGTCATTAGAACAATTTAAATCTATGGATTTAATCCAAATGAGACCACTGGTTTTTTTGGAAAATATTTTAGATAGACAGCTTGTTAATAAAACATCTGTTGATAATGGGAAAGGGTGGAGTGAAAGAAATCAATGTCCAATTTGTAAGAAAGAGAATAGTGAATATCAATTTAGTAAATTTGAATTTGATTTAGTTAAATGTAAAGAATGTAACACAGCATACTTTAATGTTATTCCTAATAATACAAATGATGTTTATTCTGCTCCACAAGCATTAGATTATTCTAAAGCGGGTTACCTAATTAATAAGGATTATCGGAAAATACGCTTTGCAGAAGAAAGAATAAACTTGATTGAAGCATATATCGACAAAACTATTAACGACATAAGTATTCTAGATGTTGGCTGCGGTACAGGGTGGTTTTTGGAGACAGCTAAGGAAAAAGGTGCAGCATGTTATGGACTAGAGTTAGGAAAACAATTAGCGCAATTCACAAGTGAGCGCTTGGAGATACCTATTTGGAATTGTGAATTAGAAGAACTTAAAACAGATAAAAAATTCGATGTTATTACCATGTTTGATTTAATCGAACATGTGAAGGATCCTGTAAGATTAATCGCATGCGCGAAATCCTTTTTAACAGAAAAAGGAATTATTTTGATTTTCACACCGCAATTTGATTCAGTAGCAATCCAAATTATGAAAGAGAAGTCTAATTTAATTATGCCAGCAGAACATTTATCCTACTTTACTGAAGAAACAGTTCAATATTTAGCGAAAGTAACTGATATGGAAATAAAATACTATGCAACAAAAGGAATAGATTTAGGCGACTTAAAAGGTTTGGCGGATTTTGAAGGTGATTTTGAGAAATCTAAATATTTTATTGAAATGTATGATATTTTACAGCCTTCAATAGATGCATCTGGTAATGGTAATCATTTGAGAGCTATTTTGTCAAAATGAAAGGTTCTATAGTTAGTCCCCTTTAAAAAGATTACCTTAAAATGTTATAGAACTTCTTACATATCTTATCTCATTTAGAGTACCTTGGGATTCAGTACTGTACTGAATATTGTAATTCTATATTATTAATTAGAAGGAAGATATAAAATTGAAAAAAAAACCGTTTATAGATATTAATGGGCGTAAAATAGGTGTTGATTATCCACCTATAGTGATTGCAGAGATTGGTATTAATCATGAGGGATCACTTAAAGCAGCGAAGGAAATGGTTGATGCTGCGTGTATGGCAGGTGCAGAAATTATTAAGCATCAAACACATGTTGTAGAAGATGAAATGAGTCCAGAGGCAAAAAGGGTAATCCCAGGTAATACAGATGTTTCAATTTATGAAGTGATGGAGCGCTGTGCGTTAAACGAGGAGGAAGAAATTGAGCTAAAGCAATATGTTGAAGCAAAAGGAATGATTTTTATAAGTACACCTTTTTCCCGTGCTGCGGCAGATCGACTTTATCGTATGGATGTTCCCGCCTATAAAATAGGCTCGGGCGAGTGTAATAATTATCCTTTAATTAAGCATATTGCATCATTCGGGAAGCCTATGATTGTTTCGACAGGAATGAATGATATTGAGAGTATAAGAAAGACTGTTGAAATAATGGAAGAATATAATGTGGAGTATGCACTATTACATTGTACTAATGTTTATCCCACACCTCCAAAACTGGTTCGTTTGGGGGGGATGCAACAATTGGAGAAAGAGTTTCCTAATGCTGTAATAGGTTTGTCAGATCATACATTAAATAATAATGCTTGTTTAGCAGCGGTTGCTGTAGGGGCTAGTGTATTAGAGCGACATTTTACGGATACTAAAGAGCGTCCAGGGCCAGATATCGTTTGCTCTATGACACCAAACGAATTAAGTGATTTAATTCAAAGTGCTAAGGAAGTAGCTCAAATGCGTGGTGGAGTTAAAGAAGCTACTAGAGAAGAACAAGTTACAATTGATTTTGCATTTGCGACAGTAGTAACAATTAAAGATATTGCCGAAGGTGAAACATTTACTGAAAAAAATGTTTGGGTAAAACGTCCAGGGACAGGAGAAATTAAAGCAGTTCATTACGAAAATATTTTAGGGAAAATGGCTACAAAAAAAATATCTGCTAACACTCATCTTGAATGGAGTATGGTGAAGTGAAGAAAATTGTTTTTATAACAGGCACACGTGCTGATTATGGAAAATTAAAAGCACTTATGCATGCTGTGGAAGAACATGAGGATTTTGAACTTCATGTCTTTGTTACTGGGATGCACATGCTCGCGAAATATGGATCTACTTATAAAGAAGTGATAAAGGATGAATTTGGATATATTTATCAATTTGTAAATACGCGTGATAATCAGAGTATGGATATCACTTTGAGTAACACTATAGTAGGTTTTAGTAATTACGTTGAAGAATTTAAGCCTGATTTAATTGTTGTTCATGGTGACCGAGTTGAAGCGTTAGCTGGTGCTATTGTAGGTGCTATTAATAATGTACGTGTAGCACATATTGAAGGTGGAGAAATTTCAGGAACTATAGACGAATCTATTCGCCATGCTGTTACAAAATTTGCACACTTTCATCTAGTAGCTAATGAACAAGCTGTAAGACATGTTGTTCAGCTTGGTGAACGAATGGAATCAATTTTTGTTATAGGCTCGCCTGATATTGATGTTATGCAAGCTAATAGTTTACCTTCTATTCACAGGACTAAAGATCGTTATGCGATTCCTTTTGATAGATACAATATCCTAATGTTTCATCCTGTTACGACAGAGATAGAAACTCTTAAAAGTCAGATAGAGCAAATTGTAGAAGCAGTAATAGCTATTAAACAAAATTTTGTCGTAATATATCCAAATAATGATGAGGGCAGTAAATTTATTTTCGATGCTTATGAAAAGTTAGAGGTAAAAGAAAATTTCAAACTCTTTCCTTCTATCAGGTTCGAACATTTTTTAACTTTACTAAAGCATGCAGATTGTATTATTGGTAACTCTAGTGCTGGAATACGAGAAGCAGGAGTATATGCGACACCTACTGTAGATATTGGAAACCGACAAAAAGGACGATATACACTTATTCAGTTACCACATATTGTACATGCTCAACCAGAAAAAAATGAAATCTTAATTGCCATAAATGAAGCACAAAAAAAACAAATTACTCCACAATCTCTATTTGGCGATGGTAATAGTGTAGATAAATTTATTACAGTTTTAGAAAACAACAACTTTTGGAATCAATCTATACAAAAGCAATTTATACCAATTTGAGGTGTTAATATGTACAATGGGAAGAGTTTTATTGCTGTTATTCCAGCTCGTGGGGGCAGTAAAGGGATACCAAATAAAAATATCGTTGAAGTAGAAGGGAAGCCACTCATTGCTTATACAATTGAAACGGCTTTACAATCAAAATATTTAGACAGGATTATAGTTTCAACTGATAATGAGGAAATTGCAATAGTTAGTAAAGATTGGGGAGCTGAAGTACCCTTTTTACGACCATCTTGTCTAGCTACAGATGAATCAAAGACAATTGAAACGGTTATCCATGTATTGGAGCAATTACAGAGCAAATATGATTATGTGGTACTTTTACAACCTACACAACCACTACGAAAGGTAGTACATATTGATAAAGCTATTCAACAAGCTATTGATAAAGAACAATCCAGTCTTCTCAGTGTATCAAGTGTGCAACAGCATCCCATCCTTATGAGAACAATAGATGAGAATGGATTGTTAAATTCAATAATTAATGGAAATAGTACAATTCGTAGACAAGATTTTCAGGAAGTATATATTGTCGATGGAACAATATATATTAATAAGATTGATGAGAACTTAACAGAAAAAACAAGTTTAAATGATAATAAATATGCTTATGTCATACAAGATTCATATATTGATATTGATAATTATAAAGATTTAGAAAGATTTCGAATGATAGTGAGTGAAAAATGTGAATGATTGCGCTGTTATGTATCATTATGTTATTAATAAAGATTTTTGGAAGGGAAGTGTACCAATATCACCGACTGATTTTGAACAGCAAATTACCTTATTAAAACAAAAATATGATATTGTTCTACCTAGTGAGCTAAATAATATTACTGAAAAACCAAAGTGTCTACTTACATTTGATGATGCTACAAAAGATCAATATATAAACGCATTTCCAATATTAAAAAAATTAAATGTAAAAGCATACTTTGCTATTATGTCAGGACCACTACAAGACAAACGTATACCTACCGTGCATTTAGTGCATGCAACGTTAGCTAATTATACAGATGAAGAAATTTGGAGTAGTTTGCAGCCATATGTAAGTAAAATAGATTTTAAATTAGCAGAGCAATATTATCATTATGAGAATAGTATTTTAAGAAGGAAAATCAAATATTCCCTTAATATGGCATTGGATGAACAGACAGCTCGAAAATTTTTGTTAGGGAAAGTAAAGAATAAGTATGGTTC
>NZ_JBHJTF010000081.1:0-5591 GCF_042267565.1 Lysinibacillus sp. NPDC056232
TCTTTAAAAGAATAATAACTATTTCTTTCTCTAATAGCCTAATTTCTTTGTAAAAACCCCAATCATTGTGTGAATTACATTTATAATTTTCAAACTAACATTTTAGACTGCAAGTTACCATTACTTGAAATTTCAATTTTTGTCTAATATCCAGCAAAAAATGATTTTACAATTTCAAAAGATAAAAAGGATAATGATTGCGAAAGTAAAGTATAAATGTAATTTGTTGAAACGATAGATAATCAACTAGTTCCTATTCTTTACATTTCAAATTTTTTTATTATGCAGACAAAAATGATTTTACAATTTCAAAAGATAAATGGATAATGATTATGGATGTAAAATATTTCAATAATAGGTATCGGTTGAGAATTTTTACTACTAATATTTTAAAATACAACTTATTATTTTTCAATATATTTCCACTTGAAGACAAGAATATACCTATGAAAAATTACAAGTTAATGAAAAAAATTACAATTTGTTCACAATGCATCTTTTGGAAATAATGTAAAATAATGTTACGCCGTTCTGTATTTTGTTGGCGTTCTTCTATAAACAGTCAAAGGGGAGATAGGCATGAATCAAAAAAATGAGCCAATTGCTATTATTGGAATGGGGTGTAAATTCCCTGGTAATGGTAATAATCCAGATCAATTTTGGGAAAATATTTTAGAGGAGAAGGATTCTATAACGGAGATACCAAAAGATAGGTGGAACATTAATCGTTATTATGATTCTAATAGTAAAAAAAGAGGCAAAACTAGAGCTAAATGGGGAGGGTTTCTCGATAAAATTGCAGAGTTTGATGCAGAATTTTTTGGAATATCGCCAAGAGAAGCCAGCTTATTAGACCCGCAACAACGTTTGTTATTAGAAGTGACACATGAAGCATTTGAAGATGCCGGATTACCAACTGAAAGTTTAGCAGGGAAGAACGTAAAAGCTTTGAATTAATGAGGATGGAAGGGGATCATTTCTTTATTCATCAGTATGAACAACTGATTGTGCAACAAATAGCAGAGAAACTAGAATTATCTTCGGTATAACATTATGAGTACCCATTTATATCTAGTAAAAGTCTTGGATTCGATAGATGATCATCTAATCAATAGAGCGATTAGTTTTCTTCCCCCTGATATAAGAAAGAAAATAAAGTCATTTTATCATATAGAAGATAGTATTAGAAGTTTACTAGGGTATATGATGCTGAAAAAGGTTCTCCCTCAATTTGATCAGTATACCAATTCTATAAGCTTTACAAAGTACGGAAAGTCGTTTATCCAAAATCAAGACCTTTTTTATTTTAATATTTCTCATTCAAAGCGTTGGGTTGTATTAGCAGTTTCTGAGGATGAAATTGGTGTAGATATTGAATATATAAAGCCTGTCTGTTTTGACACAATGAAAGGTGCCCTTACAGAGGAAGAATATACAAAGTTACAATCCCTTCCTAATTATGAAGCGGTAAAATACTTTTATAAGATTTGGACAGTAAAGGAAAGCTTTTTAAAAATGATTGGTATAGGACTGAGCTTATCACCAAATCATCTACAGACAAATGTTTATGTTGAAGAACCTACAATATTATTAGATGGAAAACAGCGAAATATAGTGATACAAACTTTTCAAATCGAAAGTAATTATCAAATATCTGTATGCGGAAAAGGGATGAATCATATACAAAAAATGGAGATGTTTCATGCTGAAAAGCTACTAAGGGGATTTGATTAAAGAAAAGGATCAAACGAAATAAAAGCTAAATAGGCATATCTACCAACGGTTGAAGTTCGTCGGTGTTGATACTAGGTCAGGTAAATTTATATAAAACATTTACTAATACTTTTTAGCCTAGGTTCTTAAAACGGGAAGGTGGTCTGTATTCTTGACAGAATCCAGTAAAATAAAAATGTTTTTTAAATGGAGCATGTTTGTATTAGGGTTTAGTATCGTTATATATGCCATTATTCAATATGGGATTATCGGTTTGGTTGACTCTGGATTTTATTATGTGAAAGTGTATTATTATCAAGAAAAGCTTTCGAGTATATGGGATATTATGATACTTATCCATATTATCGGTTCTTCAATTTCGTTACTTATTGGTCCCTTTTTATTTGTTAAAAAGATACGCAGAGATAAGTTGGCTGTCCACAAAATCATGGGATATGCATATGTGGGAGGAATTCTAATTGGAGGAATAACAGGTTTTTATACTGCCTTTTATTCAACTGGAGGGGTTGTTTCCCATATTGGTTTTATTCTTCTTTCAATTTTATGGATTTATTCAGGCCTGATGGTGACTAACTACGCTATAAAAGGTGAGAATTACTTTCATCGAGCGTGGGCGATTAGAAGTTATAGTTTAACATTTGTTGCTGTCACATTACGTTTATGGCTTGGGTTCTTTGCTCTTATATTTGGTGGTGAAGCATATGTATCATATTATGTAGTGATCGCTTGGCTATGTTGGGTGCCAAACTTAATTATAGCTTGGATTTATACTGCTCCTATTATCAAAAAGGGAATGTGGAATAGAGAAAAAAACGGCTTTAGAAGCATCTTTTTTATAAGTATGTTTTTGTAGAGAACGGTAAAAGTTATGGACTGGACGGTTTATGCTATTCAGTCCATTCTTTTTTACAAAATTATAGCTATATCAAATTTTTACTCCTTTTAAACAACTGCTGTCTAGTGCTTTCATTGCAACCCATTAGAGTTTAGATATTTTAAGCACATCATTCCTCAATCTTTTTCACAAAAAACCATAAACCATAAAAAAGTTGCAGCTCTAATACTAGCTGTAAGCTTATGGAGGTTTTATAGATAGTTCAAAACAATTTCTACATTTTAATTTGTGGTATATTAGACATTACATAGTTAGTAAAGGAGTACGAATATATGGTTAAAAGTGTTGTTATCGCTGAAAAACCTTCAGTTGCACGTGATATAGCAAATGTTTTGAAATGTAATAAAAAGGGGAACGGATTTTTAGAAGGTGACAAATATATAGTTACTTGGGCATTAGGTCATTTAGTGACATTAGCTGATCCAGAAGCCTACGATAATAAATATAAAACATGGAATTTAGAAGACCTTCCAATGTTGCCAGAACGAATGAAGCTAGTAGTGATGAAGCAAACGGGTAAGCAATTTAATGCGGTCAAATCACAGTTAACGCGTAATGATGTCAATGAAATCATTGTGGCTACTGATGCTGGACGTGAAGGTGAATTAGTTGCTCGATGGATTATAGATAAAGCGAATGTAAAAAAGCCAATTAAACGTTTATGGATTTCATCTGTTACAGATAAAGCAATCAAAGAAGGATTTGCTAATTTAAAACCGGGTAAAAACTACGAAAATTTATATGCTGCTGCTGTTGCTCGTTCTGAAGCGGATTGGTATATCGGATTAAACGCGACACGAGCTTTAACGACAAGATTTAATGCACAGCTGAACTGTGGTCGTGTTCAAACCCCAACTGTTGCGATGATTGCTGCACGCGAAGATGAAATTAAAAACTTTAAACCACAAACGTATTACGGTATTGAAGCACAAACAGATTCGTTAAAACTTACATGGCAAGACGCAAATGGTAATTCACGTAGCTTTAATAAAGAAAAAGTCGACGTTATTGTCAAAGCATTAGGCAATCAAGATGCAAAGATTGTCTCAATTGATCGCAAGCCTAAAAAATCATTTGCCCCAGGTCTTTATGATTTAACAGAATTACAGCGAGATGCCAATAAATTATTTGGCTATTCGGCAAAAGAAACATTAAATATTATGCAAAAGCTATATGAATCTCATAAGGTGCTGACGTACCCTCGTACAGATTCTCGCTACTTATCATCTGATATTGTCGGCACATTACCTGAGCGTCTAAAAGCATGTGGCATCGGTGAATATCGTACATTCGCAAATAAAATTTTAACAAAGCCGATTAAAGCGAATAAATCATTTGTAGATGACAGTAAAGTGTCCGATCACCATGCCATTATTCCAACTGAGGGCTATGTGAACTTTTCTGCATTCAATGATAAAGAGCGTAAAATTTATGATTTAGTAGTAAAACGATTTTTAGCTGTA
This sequence comes from Lysinibacillus sp. NPDC056232, assembly GCF_042267565.1. Classification (NCBI taxonomy): domain Bacteria; kingdom Bacillati; phylum Bacillota; class Bacilli; order Caryophanales; family Bacillaceae; genus Lysinibacillus; species Lysinibacillus sp. NPDC056232. The sequence goes on from NZ_JBHJTF010000081.1 coordinate 4,093, forward strand.
TTATTCCCAGCACAGGAATATGAGCAATTAACCGTACAAGCTCAAATCGGACATGAGAAATTTATTGCCAAAGGGAAAACAGTCACTATTGCTGGTTGGAAAGAAGTTTATCAAAATCGTTTTGATGATGAGGAATCAACGGATGATGTAAAAGAGCAACTACTTCCTCGTTTAGAACAAGGACAAATGTTAAAAACAAAGCTAATTGCCCAAACATCTGGCCAAACAAAACCACCAGCACGTTTTACAGAGGCAACATTACTATCAGCTATGGAAAATCCTACGAAGTATATGGAAACGAACGATAAGAAGCTTGTAGATACGTTGAAATCAACTGGTGGATTAGGGACAGTTGCAACACGTGCAGATATTATTGAAAAACTGTTTAATTCATTCTTAATAGAAAAACGTGGCGGCAAAGAAATTTACATTACATCCAAAGGTCGTCAATTACTTGATTTAGTGCCTGAAGAATTACGTTCCCCTGCAACAACGGCTGAGTGGGAGCAAAAGCTTGAGCTCATTTCAAAAGGTAAGTTGAAAAAAGACGTGTTCATCAATGAAATGAAAAAGCATACGCAAGAAATAGTCGCTGAAATTAAAGGGAGCGATAAAAAATACAAGCATGACAATATTTCAACAAAGTCCTGTCCTGATTGTGGCAAGCCAATGCTTGAAGTCAACGGTAAAAAAGGCAAAATGCTTGTCTGCCAAGATCGTGAATGTGGTCATCGTAAAAACGTATCACGTGTCACAAATGCACGATGCCCGCAATGTAAGAAAAAGCTAGAGCTTCGTGGTGAAGGCGATGGCCAAATCTTCGTATGTAAATGTGGATATCGTGAAAAACTATCTTCATTTGAAGCCCGTCGTAAAAAAGAAGGCGGTGGCAAAGTAGATAAGCGCAGTGTGCAGAAGTACATGAAGCAGCAGGAAAAAGAAGCTGAACCGATTAATAATGCGTTCGCGGATTTATTAAAAGGGATGAAGTTTGATTAGCACGTATAAGACCATATAGGTAAGAGGTTGAGACAAAGCCTCAATAAATAACAAGCAGCCCAGAACGTTTTACGGACAGTAAAATTTTCTGGGCTTTGTATTTATTTAAGTAAAAAGAAAGGGCATGGTTGAGTCCCAGCTTCTCTTTGATGTTTAGCTAGCAATAAAAAAATAAATTTACTTGAGATGAAGAGACGTAACTATTATATAGGAAGTTTTTTAATGAAATGAAAAAGTTATAATTTTTTTAGAAAAAGTGTTGACCTTTTCGAATTAAGAGAGTAATATTATACGAGTCGCTAAGATAACTTCTGAAAAACAACGATTACATTAAATAAATTAGTTGTTGACATTGAGTTTGTGACATGATATTATATAAGAGTTGCTGCTGAGAAAACAGTAACGAAATGAACCTTGAAAACTGAACAAGCAAAACGTAATCAATAAAGTTTTTAGTAACTAACCTTGAGTTGGTGAACGAAACAAAATTTTGGACATCA
>NZ_JBHJTF010000082.1:0-5482 GCF_042267565.1 Lysinibacillus sp. NPDC056232
TCCCTCCTTCTCCGCCATTGGCCCGTTGGTCAAGTGGTTAAGACACCGCCCTTTCACGGCGGTAACACGGGTTCGAATCCCGTACGGGTCATACTAAAATGCAGTAGATGTAAAATACATCTACTGTTTTTTTTGTATAAGGATAGCTTTTAAGATTCTAATAATTGCTTTAAACGATTATGATTAGTAGAAATGTATACTACATATTCTCGTAGAAAACTTAAGTAACTATAAGGAAACGTCTACTCATTTTGGGTAGACGTTTTGCTCTTTACGCTCTTAATAGCATTCTTTCAAGTGAGCTACGTGCTTCTTCAGCAGTGTGAGCATCTACTTGAATACGATTATGTGGCTGCCCCTTTTGTATACTTTCTAAAGACCAAAGTAGATGGGGAAGGTCAATACGATTCATTGTAAGACAAGGACAGAAGTTCTCATTTAAAGAGATAATCTGCTTATCAGGGTGCTGCTTGATCAGACGATTTACGAGATTCATTTCAGTACCGATTGCCCATGCTGAATTTCTCGGTGCTTTATTAATCGTATCAATAATGTATTTTGTAGAACCTGCATCATCTGCAGCAGCAACAACTTCACGACTACATTCAGGATGAACAATGATACGCATATTTGGATGAACTTTACGTATAAGCTCGGTATGCTGAACCGTAAAGCCTTCGTGTACAGAGCAGTGTCCCTTCCATAAGATGACTTGAATGTTTTCTGGGGACTGATCAGTTTCAAGCCTATTTGTATGAGGATTCCAAACGGCCATATTTTCAAGAGGTATTCCTAAATCGTACGCAGTATTTCTACCTAAATGTTGATCTGGTAAAAAGAAAATACGTTGTTTTTGCGTAAATGCCCATTCAACCATTTCTTTTGCATTAGACGATGTTACGCAGGCTCCACCATGTCGTCCCGTAAATGCTTTAATGGCAGCAGTAGAATTGACATATGTTAGTGGGATAATGGTATCGCCAAAGAGTTTCTGTAAAATTGGCCATGCTTGTTCTGTTTGATAAATGTCGGCCATATCTGCCATTGAACAGCCTGCACGCATATCAGGTAAATAAACATGCTGCTGTTCAGTTGTAAGCATATCAGCTGTTTCTGCCATAAAGTGTACGCCACAAAATACTATATGTTCAGCTTCCTTGTTAGCTGCTGATAATTGAGCAAGTTGCAAGGAATCCCCTGTTGCATCTGCAAATTGAATCACTTCATCTTTTTGATAATGATGCCCAGGGATGAATAGCTTACTACCTAATTTCTTTTTTATGGTTAGAATGCGAGATTCCATGTCATGTTTAGATAATGCACGATAATGCTCAGGTAGTAGTGACGTTTGTTGTAATAAACTAGTGATGGACAATGGAATTAGCTCCTTTCGTTTGTACAAGTGCACTAATGTCAAAGGCTTTTACTGAATGTGTTAGCGCTCCGAGTGAAATCCATTGAATACCTGTTTCAGCATAGATATTTAAGTTATGAAGTGAAATGCCGCCTGAAGCTTCTGTAGCAATATGTGGGGGAACTGCTGGGAGCCATTCACGTATTTCTTCAGGGCTACGATTATCAAACATAATGATATCTGCACCGGCTGCAATTGCTTCATCTAATTGTGCTTTTGTTTCGATTTCGACTTCGATTTTAATGGTGTGACCGATTTTCTCACGGGCTGCATGTACGGCCTTGGTAATACTACCTGCAAAAGCAATATGATTATCCTTTAGCATGATCGCATCGTATAATCCATTGCGATGGTTATAGGCGCCTCCGATTCTAACAGCATATTTATCTAACATACGCATTCCAGGCATTGTTTTGCGCGTATCGCATATTTTCGCATTAGTACCTGCTGTTTCTCGCACCGCTAAATTTGTAGCTGTAGCAATAGCAGACATACGCTGGATAAGATTCAAAATTACACGCTCCCCCATTAATAACTTTTGAAGAGGTCCTTGAATAATAGCAAGAACATCCCCGGCATTTACTTTGTCACCATCTTTTCTATAAAGGATAATATCCATAGACCGATCAAGAAGAAGAAATCCATGCTTAATGATGGGGGCTCCACAAAAAATGCCACTTTCCTTCGCATAAAAAGAAAAAGATCCCTGCTGTTCTGGAGAAAAAATAAATTCACTCGATAAATCCCCATCGCCTATATCCTCATTAAAAAATTGTTTTAGCAATTCCTCGAGTTTGATGATATTCATATAATGAATTCCTCACTTTCATCTGTCCTTGTTGAAAAATGACCCAGCGGTTTGCCCACCGATGATCATTTTGTGGTTTGTCAATGCGAATATGTGCCCCGCGAGTTTCTTTTCGTGTAATAGCTGCGTGTGCCATTAATGTAGCGACAATATGCATCATGTAAAGTTCAAGTTCCTGTCGATTCAAGCCATCTAAATCAACATGTAGAAGTGTTTGTATAGAGGGCAATTGTTGTACGAATTGTTCCATATCGATCGGATTTCGCACAATGCCTAATGTGTGCATCATCATTTGTCGTAATTGATCTTTCGTCAATAATGATGGCATTGTTTGTTGGTGATGTTTGTCATCAATTAAGAAACTATTTTGCTTGCAACCTGTTTGAATAATGTAATGGGCTGTTCTTTGTCCAAACGTAATGCCTTCTAAAAGAGAGTTACTAGCTAAACGATTGGCACCATGCACCCCAGTACAAGCAACTTCTCCAATTGCATATAAATTAGGAATAGATGTTCTTCCTTTGTCATCAGCAACAACACCACCCATTAAGAAATGGCTACCTGGTGCTACAGGAATTAATCCATCTTGTAAATTAATATGATTGTCATAGCAAAGCTGAGCAATCGTAGGGAATCTTTCTTCAAAGTGTTCGATACTTGAAATATCAATAAAAGTTTCTTGCCCGGTAGCACGTTTATTAAATAATGCATGTGCTGTAACATGGCGTGGTGCCAAGTCCAGTTGTTTATGCACGCCTTTCATTATGGGATGACGATGCGCATCGACAAAAATTCCTCCGTCGCCACGAACAGCTTCAGAGATTAATCCTTTGGCCTGGCCTCCACACCAAAGTAAGCTTGGATGGAATTGCATAAATTCCATATCACTGATGGCAGCTCCTGAACGATATGCTAATGCGATACCATCGCCAGTATTCGTAGCAAAGTTAGACGTACAAGAATAAAGAGCTCCTGCACCTCCTGTCGCGAGAATGACGTGGTGGGCAAGGTAGCGCTTCGTTCCCTTTGCTCCTTTTGTTAGAACGCCAACGCAATCTCCATTTGTATTTAATAAAAGCTCGTAAGCCATCTCATAACAATTCACAACGATATTAGATGTGAGTTGATTGAGCAAATAATCTATCATTATTTGGCCAGTACGATCACCACCAGCATGTAAAATACGGTGATGACTATGTGCTCCCTCTAAGCCTAGAGCGGGGGACCCATCAACTTGTCGATCAACTGGGAAGCCCTCATTTAATAAATTACGCATAATTTCTGTACCGTTTTCTATTAGTACTTCAACATTCCTTCTTTCATGATGATATTCACCAGCAGTCAACGTATCAGCAATGTGAAGCTTTGGATGATCTTCTTGACTTGTAACGGCAGCAATACCGCCTTGAGCACGATAAGAACTACTCATTTTAACTGAACACTTTGTAACAAGCTGTACTTGAAAATGTTCTTCGAGAAGCCGAGCAGTTTGAAGTGCAGCAATGCCGCTACCAATAATAAGTACATCTGTCTTTACATCCATACATATACCTTCTTTACAGTTGTCTTGACACCTATCTTTGCATAAAATAAAAAAGAAAACAAGACCGAATGAATTAGAAAGGAAGAATAAGATGATTTATATGGATTACGCTGCAACCGCTCCAATGACTCCAAAGGCTCTTAAAGTCTATTGTGAGGTAGCAAAGCAGTATTATGGAAATAGTGCAAGCTTACATGATCTAGGAGGGCAAGCACATTATTTTGTTGAACAAGCGAGAGCTGTTGTAGCAAAATCTCTTGGAGTAAACAGTGATGGTGTGATTTTTACTGGAAGCGGAACGGAGGGTAATTTAATTTCGATTTTGTCATTAGCTTTAGCTTCAAATAAAGGGAAGCACATTATTTCATCACAAGCTGAACATACATCCGTACATGCGGCTTTAAATACACTTGAAAAAATGGGTTTTATGGTCACAAAGTTACCCTTACTGCAAGATGGCTGTATTCATGTAGAGCAACTACGAGAAGTAATTCAAGAAGATACGGCTTTAATCACTATTCAACATGTAAATTCAGAGATAGGTTCTATTCAACCTATAGAAGAAATTGCCGAAATTGCTAAACAATCAAATGTGCTCCTACACGTCGATTGTGTACAATCCTTTTGTAAAATTCCGTTAAAACAGCAGGTAGATGCTATTACTGTTTCAGCCCATAAAATAGGTGGGCCAAAAGGATGTGGAGCTATATATATGAATCCTGAGCTCCGTGTTCCTGCATTAGCACCAGGTGTCACACATGAGCGTGGGTTAAGAGGAGGAACCCTAGATACTCCAGCTATTGTCTCTTTTGCTACGGCGATTGAAGATTATCAATATGAGCGTCAGCATTATGAAGCATTACGTCGATACTTTAAGGGAAATTTACCGGAAACGTGTCAGATCATTGAGTGTAAGGATCAATTGCCTAATATTTGTGGTGTGTTGATGAAAAGAGTAGAAGGTCAATACGTTTTGTTAAAATTAAACGAAGCGGGGATATGTATTTCTACAGGAAGTGCCTGTGATATTCATAGTGAATCTGGTACAAAAGCGATTTTATCAATGGATTATTCTATGGAAGCGGCTCGTCAATTTTTTAGAATATCCTTCGGCCCAGCAACAACATTTGAAGAAATTGATCGATTACAAATGGCTCTTTCTGTTATTTAACTTCTTTAGCAAATGTTTTTGGTAACGAAAGTGCAATGCCAGTTACAGATGTTTTCGGTAACGTAAACGAAGCGTCAGAAATGTTCTTTCACCTGAGCAGTAAATTTAAAGTTTAATATGATTGAGGGTAAGACGAAACCTGAAAACTATAATTAAATAATTTTGAAATGATAAATTAACAGGTATATTAATGAATCTATAAATAGTTTTTGGCTTATATTTTGCTTTTTTAGTTGATTGTAACGAAGGGCTACTCTGATTGATCCTGTCGTAGATTAAAGATTCCTGCGAAAAGCGAAGTGTCTCGACAGTCGGAGAGGAGTAGCTCATATTGGAAATCAGTGTTTTTTAATGAATTAAAATGATGATTTGTCAAATTAAGTGCAACAATTGCTCATTAAAAGCCTCGTTTGCAGTTTTCCAACCAAGACATTTTCTTGGTCGGTTGTTTATATAGTTTAATGATTCTGTTAGTTCTTCTGGTGATACTTCTTCGAAATTTGTTTGCTTAGGGAAGAATTCTCGAAGTAATCCATTCCCATTTTC
>NZ_JBHJTF010000083.1:0-4689 GCF_042267565.1 Lysinibacillus sp. NPDC056232
TTCATTCCGCTCCGACATCTTTTTTCTCATTATAAACAAAAGTACCCTATAGGATAGACTTTTTTCAAAGTGTCTATCTTATAGGGTACAGTTTATAATTCTCCAGTCCTTTTTATTTTCCCTTTCACAAAAAAAGCTGCCTTAGCAAGTGCTTATTATTTCTCATCTTTATTTGTATTTTGTTGGGATTCCATTTCTTCACGTTTTTGTTCTTTTTCTAAAGCCTTTTATAGATACGTGGCGCTGAGGTTTTCAATACATTCCCCTGCGCATGCTTAAGGAAGAAGAATTCTTCCGGAAAATTCGTTCGTTAAAATTGATTCAGCATCCCTTTGGTTAAACTCCTATTTATGTATAAAAAAAGCCACGACTCATTGAGAGTATGACTTTAGTTAGCACCTAAACAGTGTATTTTTAAATCTTTTACTAAGCATCCCTAAGATAAATATCGCAGTTCCTTTTGCCAACTGTACATATAATGAATTATAGAGAGGAGGCATTATTATGTCTGAATATTACGGAAGTGGAACTGGTTCAGCATTTGCGCTAATTGTTGTTCTATTCATTCTTCTGATCATTGTCGGCGCTGCTTTCATGAATAAAGGTTATTAATACCCAATACCTCCTATAATGCTCATAACTGTTGTAAGGAAATACCAATTCAACCTTACACCTTCAAATCTTTACTAAGGATCACTATCCTCCGGGTGATCCTTTTAAATTTTCCGCTTTCAAGATTCTGTGTCTTATGCCATCTAGGAAAAAAGCATAATTCTTCAACAATTGTCCATTAATTGTATTAAAAAAAGAAGCACTCGTTCGACTGAAGTATTTTCCGTAATTAGTGAAAGTAGCTCCCTATTTTTAACTAGACATGACACTAATTAATGTTTTATTATAAATCGATTAGATAATTGGTAGAGGGGTGTTCCTAGATGACAAATAGTAAAACGAATCCGAAGGTTGATGAATTTTTAAATAAAGCTAAAAAGTGGCAGGAAGAATATTCGGTGTTGAGAAATATCATTCTGGACTGTGAACTGACTGAAGAATTTAAATGGATGCATCCTTGTTATTCGATTGAGAAAAAAAACATTGTGTTAATACATGGTTTTAAAGATTATTGTGCGCTTCTGTTTCACAAAGGTTCCTTGTTAAAGGATGCCCATGGGATTTTAATTCAACAAACGGAAAATGTACAGGCCGCGCGCCAAATTCGTTTCACCAATGTTCAAGAAATAGTTGGAATGGAATCCATCATAAAAGATTATATTCATGAAGCCATTGAAGTTGAAAAAGCAGGTTTAGAAGTGCCAATGAAAGAGCATAAGGAATACATTATTCCTGAAGAACTTCACAATAAATTTAATGAAATGCCTGCCTTAAAAACGGCTTTTGAAGAATTAACGCCAGGACGACAAAGAGCATATATTTTACATTTTTCTCAACCTAAACAATCCAAAACTCGCGTGTCAAGGATTGAAAAATACACGCAGCACATTCTCGATGGTAAAGGATTAAATGATTAATTTTTTATAATTGTTTTACACTATCAATATAAAAACCCAATTTCTTAAACATTTTAGTTAAGAAATTGGACTTTTTATCATTACATAGGAATAGTGCCGATTGTTTATCATCGTAAATTCAATCCTTCTTAGCCAACGCTTCCATTAACTTATAACTATTAATCAAATATTGTATCTTTAGTAGGGTCCCTTAAAAATTCAAAAAGCATTTTGATTTGAGTATTTGTATTTCTCCCTAAAGAAAGCATAGGTAAATGATCTTCATGATAAAATTTTACTCCTTTTGTTTCCAAACCAGTTCTTGCTTGCCCGCCAATAATCTCACATTGAACAAATAATTTATAATAGTGATATGGTTGAGGAGGATGAGGGTGCTTATTCATATCCAATAAAGCAAGTAATTTCGTTGGAACTACATTGTATCCTGCTTCTTCTTTAATTTCTTTTACAATGTTTTCACTAGGCGATAAACCTATATCACAGAAACCCCCGGGCAAAGACCATCTATCATCATTTTTTTCTCTTACCATTAGTATTTTATTGGTATGAAATACTACTCCTCGAACATCTACTTTGGGTGTTTGATATCCCGTTTCATTCGTAAATAAATCCTTGATTGTTTTCATTTCTAACCCGGTGTATTCTCTCATGATCTGGGCACTTAAATTTCTTAATTCTTCATAACGTTCAATATCGTAAACGTCTTTTGAAAAAGTTAATCCTGCTTGGGAAATTGATTGGATCTTCTTCGCCCATTCTAACCATTTATAACTCATGACGAATACCTCCCTACCATTTTAAAATCAACAAAATGATTAACGGTGTTAATACCTGTTAATACCTGTTTCATTCAAAAAACTTATTATAGATAATCTATAGTGTAAAATATTAATATTACCCCAACTATACACATAATCCAGGATAAGGCAGAACTTGAACTGCTTGATATTTTATTCCGAAGTTTAACTAAGGAAGGAATTGGATTCTGATATTACACGATTATTTAATCTTAGTAAAAAACCGACTTTAGAAGTTAAAGTACCTAGGCAATTCAAAGGGAAAATAATTATTGATGGATCTTCTGGTAATGTTAACGGAAAGGAATTAATTCAAAATGACATCGAAATACGCTCAAGCAGTGGTCATGTTAAACTTCATTTTATAAAATTGAATAATGATGTAAAGATAACAACCACAAGTGGTAAAGTATCAGTGAATTTTGATGAAGAACAGCCTAATTTAGCATTAGATCTCCATACAAACAGTGGTAGACCATCAATTGACTTTACTCTATACGGCAATTCAAAGACAAAAAAGGGGTTACAAGGTATTTCAGGTAATGGTGATCATAAGATGCAAATTGTAACGAAGTCAGGAAATATAGATTTGAATTAATAAAGGATAGATAAATATAAATGGCATAGCATATTTAAAGTTAAATATGCTATGCCATTTCTTTCAATGAAGTGACACTTACTAAACAATCCATGCCCTTTAGTCAATGATTGTTACCTGATATGATACCCTTTGATCGTCTGTTTTCCACTGTTGTTGATTGAACAACTGACAACAAAAAAAACCACTCGTTGTGGAGTGGTCATGTTTATTATCTTTATCAAGTTTATAAGCTTTCGAAACATCAGTTAAAACTGAAGTCAATATGCTTGACCGGCCAACAGATGATGCTTGTTGTACCCATTATTCTTTCTTTCGGAATAAACCCTACCTCAGGATTTCTGCTATCATTACTTACGCGACGATTATCACCTAAGACAAAGTATTGCCCTTCAGGTACGGTAGTTTCACCTAAATTTTGGTCTAACGTAAAATCATAAGTGAGTGATCCAGTATCTTTTAATTCCTTCTTGAATTGCTCTAAATAAGGTTCACTGAACTTCTCTCCGTTTATGTATAATTGATCATCCTTATACTCGATTTTATCTCCTGGTAGACCAACGATACGTTTTATATAATTTGTTTCTTCATTCATTTTAATTACAACAACGTCAAATCGATCAATCGACTTAAATTTCGGACCGATTTTATTAATAATAACACGATCGTGGTCTTCAAGTGTCGGCATCATAGAAGCACCTTTTACGAGTACTGGCGTAAATAAAAACTGTTTGATGACAAACGCCACCAATAAAGCGAATACAATCGCCTTTATCCATTCGACTAACTCATTCTTTTGTTTTCCCTGAATATTTTCTTCCAAAATTTCACCTCCTACTATTTCTCTTATTTAATACGTTTATCAATGGAAAAAGTTTCAATTTCCTATTCATATAATTAAATATTTATTCTCAAACAAACGTCAAGAAATCATTTTATGCGGTTGATACTATTCCATTAATATGCTAGCAGAAACGATTAAACGACCTGAGCCTTTAAAATTCCGGGCTCAAGCCGCTTCATACATTATTATTCCCCTTGACCTAGCACAGTTCAGCATTCTAAATTTTTCTTATTTCATTGGTTGTTGCAATAGAACTCAAAATACTTATTGTCCCGAGAACTAACAACGATTTCGATGGACCAATAATTCCTAATGTTAATCCTCCTATTCCTACGACAGTTGTTAAATACCTACTATATTTCAGTTTTGATTTTGTTACTTTTGGCGTTTTCACATTTACTCCTACCCTCTTATTTACCTTACTCAAAGCAGTATCTAATTGTTTAATCATTTTAGTTTACCTCCGTTAGAATTAATTAAATAAAAAATTAATAGCTGGATTTACTAATAGCAAGAAACTGGAAGCCAATACATATACGCCATATTTTTTCTTTTTTAAAATACATAGCAATCCAATAATAAACACCACAAGTACAAGCCCAATTGATATGTAGGTTAATATTCCTATAGAACTATTTTGTTGCAAGATATCTACTATTAAATTTCTCAAAGCAAATTCCCCCAATCTTAATGTTTGTTTCTGTTAGTTTACACAATGGTCATTAGTAGGATTTTTATTTGCTAAAGAAAACGAATTTGCAAAAATTTGATATATTGAACTATCAAGTAGAAAATTGAATATTTCGCATTTGTTATAAACTAAATCTTTTTTCATCGCTGCCGTATATAAAAGTGTGCTAAAGATCCCATATGCTTTTTCTTTTGAAATTTTCACATCTAGATTTGAACGCTCTAAAGCTT
>NZ_JBHJTF010000084.1:0-4675 GCF_042267565.1 Lysinibacillus sp. NPDC056232
CACCCGTTCCCATACCGAACACGGAAGTTAAGCTCTTTAGCGCCGATGGTAGTTGGGGGCTTCCCCCTGTGAGAGTAGGACGTCGCTAGGCAATGTAAACAGTCAGCTGTGTGCTGGCTGTTTTTTTTATACAAAATTATACAAATAGTAATAAACCAAGAAGCTTAAATTGGCTTCTTGGTTTTTTTTAGTTATTTACTTTAGCAAAAATTAATCTTCATATAGTTAAATATACTCATTGATGTTTAGATATTTAAGTGTGCTTTTTATTAACTTTAATGAAATATTACCTATGGTATAAAAAGTCAAAATTATGGATTTTATAGGTATTATATATTAGAATAGGTAATAGTCATTTTTACATACTTTTATAGATTCTTTTAGGATATGGATATGTAAAAAATATATGGATAGGAGTGTAAAAGTTGATAATACTAGATAGACCTTATGTTTCTGATTTATTAGCGCACACAATTAGTAGGAATGAAATTCCAGTTATCAAATTAAATGAAGTTTTTATACCAAATGAATCTACTATAAATTTTAAAAAGGTAGACGATTTGTTGATTGAATTAGAGAAGGGGAATTGTCCAATTCTCTTTAACTCTGAAAATGGACTTAATATTTTATCAAAATATGCACCTAAACACTATTTAACAACTGTTACAGATATTTTGAAAAATAAAGTTACTTTCAGGAAAACATTAAGTAGACATTATAAAGATTTCTTTTTCACAGAAGTTTCTCTAAAAGAATTAGAAGAATTAGATCCTAGTGCTCTACCTTTCCCTATTATTGTTAAGCCTGTTATAGGATATTCAAGTATAGGTGTACATCGTATTGATAAGGTAGAAGAATATAAAGAAACTATTAAACAACTTAAATTTGAAATGGAAGTTACAAGTTCAGACTATCCAATCGAAGTTATTAATAACCAATCATTTATAATTGAGAAATTAATTGAAGGTGATGAATACGCTGTTGACGTATATTTTACAGAAGACGGGGAACCTGTTATCTTAAATCTTTTTAAAAGAATGTTTAGGCATGAGAAAGACATGAGCGATAGAATTTACTATACGAGTAAGCAAGTAATAAATGAGTCCCTCAACAAAATTCAAGAATTTTTAGGAACTATTTCATCGTTCTTCGCTTTAAAACTTGCCCCTATACATATTGAAATTCGCATCGATAATGAGGGACAGATTGTTCCAATTGAAGTAAATCCACTTAGATTTGCTGGTATCGGTACAAATGAACTTGGCGTTCATGCATATGGTGTAAACGCATGTGAGTACTTTTTTAAACAACAAAAGCCTGATTGGGAAAATATAGTTAATCAAATGGATGATTCAATTTATAGTTTTTGTTGTGCTGAAATAGATGCCTCTATTGATTGTAAGCAAGTTGTATCTATTAATCATGAAGCATTTAAACTAAATTTTGATGAAATTTTAGAATATCGACCAATGAAAGTGAATGAAAGCTCTACTTTTGCTGTAATCTTCCATAAATCACCGGATTTAAATGAGAATATAAGGTTATTGAACTTAGATCTGAATCAATATATTACGTTAAATGAATTGGTATTTGTTTAATAATGATTAATTTTTTTATTACAGTTAGGAGCGTTAATGATGTTTAAAGGTATGACAATTAGAAAGAAAATATTATTAAACGTATTAATGCCTATTGTTGTTATAAGCACAATTTTTAGCTTTGCCATTTTTATTGTAGCTGAACGTTTAATTGATGGGTATATTATTCCTCAGTTTGAAGAGAGCTTAACGATGAAAATGGAGGATTTTGATGAGCTATTTGATAAAGAATTAATCAATAGTGCTAAAACAAACAAAAGTGCATATCAAGAATTATTGTCTAGAGGAAATGCATTCAAAGAAAAGTATGATTTAGAAAATGTGTATATTATGAGTAAAGTAGATAATAAAGAAGTCATTTTATTTTTAGGCAATGACGATAAGTATTTATCACCACTAGCGTTTACAGATGAACAAAAAGCAGCGCTAGGCACAACTAAAATGGTTACAAGTGATATTTATATAGATGATTACGGTGCTCATAAGTCTACATTTTTACAAGTTCAAGGAACAGATTCTGTCTTAGGATTAGATGAAGATGCAGATTTTATAGTTGATTTAGAAAATTTATTAATAAAGGTATGTGTATTATTAGCACTTATATTTATTGTGATAAGTGGTATATTAGCATATTTCACTGCTAAAAGAATTTCTAAACCGTTAAATCAACTTGTAGATTACACTAAAGTAATTGCAGCTGGTGATTTAACGCAGGAAATAAAAAATACAAGTAATGACGAAATTGGTCAGCTTGCATCAAGTTTTAATAGTATGCAAGTACAGCTAAAAGATGTTATAGGGCATGTATCCTCAACAGCAGACTATGTAGCAAATGGGTCTAAAGAATTGACTCAAAGTATAGAGCAAGTGACAGAAATGACTAATCAGGTATCAGCGGCGATTCAGGAAGTTTCAGTAAGTAGCGAAATGGTAACAACTGGGGCTATTCAAAATCAAATTGCGATTAGAGAAATATCAGAGGGTATAGTAGAAATTACGGAATCTACCACGAATGTCTCTGATGAATCTATTAAGACATCTGAAGAATCCAATCAAGGTAATAATGTTATTCAACAATCCGTACAAGGAATTGATTCGATTAACGAGCTTTCAAAAGCCTCTATGCAAATGACAGAACAAATGCATCAACGTTCTAAAGAAGTAGGACAAATTACAAATGTAATTACAAGTATTTCAGATCAAATTAATTTACTTGCACTAAATGCAGCTATTGAGGCTGCTCGTGCAGGTGAATATGGAAAAGGGTTTGCTGTTGTTGCAGATGAAATAAGACATTTAGCAGAACAATCTGCCCAATCTGCTAATGACATTACTAAATTAATCTCTGAAATGCAAAACAATTCTAATGAATCTGTTGACGCTATTACGAGAGTAGTAAATGAAATTGATCAAGAGACTGTCGCAATAAGATTGGCTGGAGATACTTTCCGAAATATCTCATCTCTAATTTCAAACATTAGTATGCGAACGCAATCAATTGCTTCAACAGTAGAACAAATATCAGCAAGCTCTGAACAAGTATTAGGGACTACTGAGACAACTGTGCAATCATTGGAGCAAACATCAGCAGGTACCCAAAACATTGCTTCAACTATGCAAGAGCAATCTGCTTTTATGGAAGAAATGCTAGGAACTGCTAATCAAGTAAACGAGATGGTTGAAAACTTAAAAGGTCAAATTGCACATTTTAAAATTAAGTAATCTAAGCGATAACATAAACTAAGTTAAAAGGATTAGCTCTATCTTGAACAGAGTTAATCCTTTTACTATTTTTAGATCCGTATGTCAGTATCAAAGTCGTTTGTAAATTCGACAAAATACTCATTGAGTTCGTTCTATTTGTATATAACCATTTATATAATGTAAAGATTACTTGAAAAAGGAGAGGGAATTTTGTGGATTGATGGTGTTTTTTCTGGTGGCGGTTTGAAGGGGTTTGCACTAGTTGGGGCGTATCAAGTACTAGAAGCTGAAAATTTTCGCTTTAAACGGGTAGCTGGGACGAGTGCCGGGGCCATATTAGCTGCTTTTATTGCTGCGGGATATAGCGGAAAAGAAATCCAGACTATGTTAGAAGAGTTGGATGTACCTTCATTATTAGATCAAAGGAAAACAATCTTACCATTCCCGTTTATGAAGTGGGTTAATGTTTATCACCATTTAGGTTTATATAAAGGAAAAGCATTAGAAAAATGGTTTTTTCAAAAATTAGCTGCAAAAGGTGTTTATACGTTCGGAGATTTACCTAGAGATTCATTAAAGTTAGTGGCCTCAGATTTAACAAATGGCAAAATGATGGTGTTACCGGATGATTTACAAAATTATCATATTGATGCGAAAAAATTTTCTGTTGCAAGTGCTTTACGTATGAGTTGTGGTATACCATTTTTCTTTGAACCAGTTACATTAAAAACAGGAAAAGGAGATTCAGTTATTGTAGATGGCGGTGTATTGAGTAATTTTCCGTTATGGGTATTTGATGATAGAGAAGGGCGTAAGGTGCGGCCGATTATAGGGCTTAAATTGAGTAGACGTAGAGAAGAACAACACCCACATGAAATTAAAAATGGATTAAATTTATTTGAAGCTTTATTTTCTACTATGAAAGATGCTCATGATGAAAGATATATCTCAAGACGGCATGAAAGAGATATTATTTTTATTCCTGTCGATGATTATAGCGCTACTCAATTTGATTTAGATGAAGAGACTAAAGAAACACTTTTAGAGATTGGAAGAAACCGTACTATTCAATTTTTAAAAGCGTGGCCAAGATTTAAGTTATAAAACTTTTGAAAAAATGAATAAAACTATTGACGCTCTATGAAGTAGATGATATTATATAAAAGTTGCTGATAAACATGCAACTAGAACAATATAAAAATAAAATAACTGTTTGACAGTATGTGTGAAACATGTTATTATATAAAAGTTAACTCTTAACAAAGAGATAACGATTGTAAATGAACCTTGAAAACTGAACAAGCAAAACGTAATCAATAAAGTTTTTAGTAACTAACCTTGAGTTGGTGAACGAAACAAAATTTTGGACATCA
>NZ_JBHJTF010000085.1:0-3751 GCF_042267565.1 Lysinibacillus sp. NPDC056232
TCGGGCGGCGGGTATCTCCTGCTGTCCGTTCCCCTCCCCCTCCTGTACGTCTACCTCCCGGGACGGGGGGGTGTCGGGCGCCCGCCCGAAGGGCTCCTTCCGTTAACGGGCGGGAGGGGGAACCGATGTGACGTACCGGCACCGTACCCCCATACGGGGACGGTTGCGACTACTTCCCCCGATCCGCCTGGAGGGCATCCACCTCGGCCTCCAGGCGGGCCAGCCGCGCGTCCTGCTGCACGTCCTTGAGCCCGGGCGGCCTGGTCGCGACGGGCGGCTTGGTGGCCGGGGGCTTGGGCTTGGGGTCCGCCGGCGGCTTGGGCTTGCCCGTGAGCCGGGTCTTCACCCGGGCGCGCATGGACGCCATGGTGAACCCGCGGGGGTCGATCTTGCCCGGCTGCCACTCAAGGTGCCCGATCACGGAGCCCTCGTTCCACCCGTGGTGCCGGCACACCGCGGCGGCGGCCCGCTCGATCGCTTCGAGCTGCACCGCGGGCCACGGGTCCTTGCCGTCCCCGAGGTTCTCGCACTCGAACCCGTAGAAGCGCCGGTTGCCGTCGGTGTTCGCCTCGTTGTCCGCGGGCAGTGCCGTCTCTGCGACGACCGCGCGCAGCACATCGTCGTCCCCGAGCCCGGCATGGTTGGCGCGGCCGTAGCCCACCAGGTGCACCTTGCCGTCCTTGGTGATCACGCCGTGGCAGAGCGGCCCGGGTAGACCCTCGTAGCCCTTGCGGCAGATCTCCACGGTCTTGGCGCTGCCCTTGGTCACGGTGTGGTGGATCATCACACCGTTCACGGGCCCCCAGGGCCCCTTGTGGTTGCGGTTGTGGCTGGCGGGGGACTTCCCCTCGGTCTTGACCTCGACCACGGTCAGGCCCTCGGCCCGCAGTGCCTTGGCGAACTCCGGGTAGCTCATCGGATCGGCCATGGTGATCAGTCCTCGTCCACGCGGGAGCCGAACCAGCCGCGCGACGCGGTACGGCGGCGCGGCTTGGGGGTGTCGTCGGCCGCCGCAGAGGTGTCGATGGACTCGGCGCCGGCCCCCTTCTTGTCCGTGCTCTCGGTGGCGCCGGCGTCGTCGGCGCGCTCCTGGGGCGCGGGGTGGAACGGGCGGCTGATCAGGGAATCGATCTTGCCCAGGAGGGTGTCCAGCTTCCCCTCCAGGCCGGTCACCTTGGCCTCCAGGCGGTCCGCCCGGTCGGTGTCCCCCTCCTTGCGTGCCTCGGCGGCCTCCTCCTTGGTGTCCTTGATCTCCTCCTTGACCTCGGCGGCCTCCTCCTTGACCTCGGTCGCGGCCTCGGTGCCCGGGGGGTTCTCGGTGCCGTCGCTCTTGGTGGTCATGGCGTCCTTTCCTGGTGCAGATCGGTCGGGGGCGCACAGGGCGCCGGGGTGAGGGCGGCGCCCCCGAGGTAGACCAGCACGGCCGTGCTGGCCACCGCGAGGACGGCCGTGAGCGCGCGCCGGATCACGGGTGTGCACGCCGTGTGGACGGGCCGGGGGGCCGTGTGGGCTTCACGTTGACAGGGATCGGCTTGACGCCCGCGGCCCGGGTGAGCGCCTGTACGTGCTCGAACACCAGTTGAAGACCGGACGGGGGCGCGCCGTACGTCATGGAGCCCTCCACGCACACCACGACGAACTCCGCCAGGGGCAGGCCGGCCTTGCGTGCGCCCTCCTCCCAACGGTCCTGGAGCACGGGCCCGGCGGGGATGCGGACGGTGTGGTCGCCCAGCAGGAATTGCAGGGTCTCATCCGCGCTCTTGCCCAGCCGCGCGGCCAGGTCGTGCACGCGTTGGTGCGTGTCCACGGACACGCGGATGCTCTTGTACTGCGGCTCGGTTGCCATGGCCGGGACCCTACTCATGTGCGTGCATCCTGTCTACGCGGTGTGCACTAGGTCAGGCGTAAGCGATCCATGACCAGTTGGTGAGCGCGTTCGTGGAGCGGTACGCGCGGATGGTGAAACCGGTTGTGGTCACGCTGTCGACATAGCCACGAATCACCGTGCCGGAGGGGTCGGCCGCGGACCGGGGGTCGATCGTCACCGCGGGCGTGCTGGGGAACGGAGTCGGGAACACGACGTTGACGGACGTGACCCCGCCTCCGGCGCCGGGTGCCGCGGTGGACGCCTGCCCGCCCTGGAGGTTGGCCGCGGTCACCGAACCGGTGATCTCGAACACCTGGGTGACGGCCTCAATCCGGTTGGCGTTGACGGTCGGGGATCCGCCGTGCAGCCGGATGCTCGACTTGGCCGTGTTCACGGTCGTGCTGGGGGACTGGAGGAACAGGGACGGGGTGTCGGCGCCGTGGGTGGAGGTCAGGTTCGTCCCCAGGGCAGCGTCCGCCCACGTGACCCCGGGAACGGTCGCGGGCCGGAGCTGCTGGAGGGCCTGTGCCCCGCCCGCAATGATCTCGATCAGGGACCCGAGGTTGTTGGACCAGACGACACCCGTGTCTGTGTTGATGTTGACCGTGCCGGTCGACCCGAGCACGGTCACCCCGTCCTCGTAGGCGTTGCCGTAGGGGTCGGTGCCGGCCGCTGCTGCGATGGCCAGGACCAGCGTCCCGGGGCCCGGGGTGCCGTCGTAGTAGAACGCCTCACCCCCGAGCGACGTGCCGCCGCGGATCGTGATGTCGTTGAACTCCGCTGACCCGTTCTGGTCGAGGTGCCAGCCGGACACCCCGGGCACGTAGTTCGCGGACTCCAGGGTCCCGCGCACCGTGATGTCGTTGAACTCCGCCGATCCGTCGATCCGCACGCACCAGCCGGACGTGCCCGGCTGGAAGTCCGGAGACTGCAACGCGGGCCGGATCAGCACGATCCCGCCCGCAAGTTCGTCCTGGAACTGCACGACTCTCCCCCTCTACCGCATTGTCATGGTGCCGTACAGCCACGCCGTGGCCACCGAGCCCGGGACCCCGTTGACCCACTCGATCACGAGCGGCTGGGAGGGCTGCACCAGCGTCGACCCCGTAGCGGTCGACTGGTTGCCCATCCAGGACTGCGCGACCCGCTGTCCGCCAACGCCCCCCAGGAACACCCGCACCTGCGGGACGGGGGTCTGCGTGGGGTCCTGCGACGTGGCCACGTTGATGGTGGTCACCAGCCAGGTCCGGAACGACTCAGGGGCCAGCTGGACCACGCCGTGGCCGGACGCGTCCAGGGTCACCGACCCGGACGCGTCCAGCACTTGAGGCGCCGGCGTCGTCATGCCGCTCCCGTGAGCGCGGCCACGGCGTCCGGCCCGCCTATCGCCCCCACCGCCAGGAGGGCCACCGCGCTCATCCATTGGATCTTCCTGGCGTGCTGGTCCTGCGTGACCGCGATCGTCTTCACCTCCCGGCGGAGTCCGTCCACCTTGGTCTGGAGCGTGGCGAGCTGCGCCAGGACCGGGTCTCTCTGCTGCTGCGGGGACATGGGTCCCCCTTCTGTAGGACGGCTCAGGCCGTGGGCGAGATGATGAACCAGGCCACGACGGACGTGTCCGTCGCGTCCGCGGACGTGATGGTGAACGACGTGCCGGCCACCCGGGCGGTGACCCCGACAGCCTTGGGTGTGGTGACCGTTCCGAGGGACTGGACGGTGCACTGGATCCGGGAGTTCGCGGCCACCTTGTTGGTGGCCACCGTGACCGCACCCGCCACCAGGGTGGCCACGCCGCTGGTGGCGCCGGCGCCCTCGGCCACGGCCAGGCCCCCGCCGGCGGTGCCGATGCGGAGGGTGTCCTTGTCCCCGGACCAGAGGGTGAAC
>NZ_JBHJTF010000086.1:0-3314 GCF_042267565.1 Lysinibacillus sp. NPDC056232
GGATCCTACCTCTAAAAAGTATTTCTTTAATGAATATATATTCATTCCAGTTCCATTATCTTTTACTTTGACAATTTGATTTACTTTATCAAAAATAATATGAATTCTCGGTTGATATTCATCATAGGAATCTTCAATATCCTTAGATTTTATTTCTTTTAATAGTAAACATGCATCAATTGCGTTTTGTATCAACTCTCTTAAGCCTATTCTCTTGTCTCCATATAATGATTCACCCATTAAAAACTCAACTGTATTCTTATAATTCATTTGGAACTTTAAATCTATAATTGAATATTCCTCTGGCTTAATATTATCAATAACTTTAGGATAAAGCTCTATTCTATGAAATTCATCAAATTCTTTAGTTAGTTCAATTCCATTTATTATTTCTTGATTAATCCAATCCAAATAACTTAGAACTTTTCTATGTACTTTTGGTTCAGAACAATTCCCAAAAAATTGAATAGATTTTCGCCCTTTTGAATCCTTTAGTACTTTTTCGGTATTATCTATTACGAAATGTTGTTCCCATTCATCTTTGCTATAGCCGGTAGGGTTTATAGCATTATATAGTCTTTGCGGAGTCCTCATGCCATCAAAATCTAGAATATCTCCTAGCCTTAATAAAACTGCATAAAATTGCGGTATTATTTTATAGTCACCAATAATATGCTCTTTAGATAAATTGTTTTTCACCCAAATTATATCTTCAGTATGTGATTGGCACACTAAAGCTAAGGTTTCAGCGATTGATTTATTAGTCATACCAGGAATAACTAACTTGTCTTTTAATTGTTCTCTAATATAATTCGCAGACCTTTCTGCATGAACTCTTCTTATATATTCTTGAATTGCTTCATTTTCATTATTGGCGGAAACCTCCAATAAACTTTTAAAATGAAGATTTTTATATTTTATTTTCCCTTCCTTAATTTCCACTATTTCTTCAGCACTTGCAGCCATACCAATATCATGTAATAATGCAGATAATATTACTATTGTAATTTCTAAATCATTTAATTTATCGATATCGAAAATTAGATTTTCAATATGTTTTATAATTCTAAGTGAATGTCCGACATCATGCTGTGTGTATGTAGGAAAAACTTGCGGTATTCGAGTATTTAATAAAGATTCAACATCTTCATAAATATTTAAAATAATAGAATAAAACCTGGAATTTCTCGATTTCAATTTTTCCATTAATAAAGTATTTTCAAGCAAAAAATCACCCTCTTTTTTTGTATATTATACCAAAGTTAATATGAATTAAAAATGGCGTTATTAATTCCTCACAAAACCATAATATAAAAAATAGCATTACTAAATAATACTCTTTCTGTCCAGAACACATATATTACTTCTTTATCAACCTTAATTTGAATATTGCTCCTAAAAGCTTTCTTTGAGCCAACCATTGTTATGAAACTTACTTAAAACGGCTTTCATTGACTTCAAACGAATTAACTTGGTGCGTTGGCTCACATCTATTGAACCAAAATAGTTATAGATACTATCACTCAACGCTATTCACTTTTACAAACTGCATAAAGATATATTCGTAACTATCAATAGTGGGTTGTCTCTTCCCTGCAATTCGCATTTGGTTGAATATCGTTTCAATTGCTTCATTTATTGACTTACCTTTACGCCTCTGCTCAACTTCCTGTGTTTGTAGCATATCTACTGCTTCACCATCTACAGTAAAAATACCATGATTACGCTTCCTACTAGACATAAAAAATCATCCTAATTGTGCTATTAGAGGTCTACAAACAGTTCAAATATGTCATATTTCCATAGGGATAAGAAAAGGGATATTCAACAAGAGTTCAACTCCCGTTCAATATCCCTAATTTCAAAAATCGTTGATATGACTGCGTTCAAAACCACTCTATGTATGGGGACGGCGGGTGTTGAACCAACCGTCTTGAAAATATTATTATATCAAGGCTTGCGGGGGCAACTTATTTTTATGACTACGTGTTTGACTACGTTTAATAAATATAGAGCTATGGGGGCAATAATTAATTTATATTTACTACTTGTTCATTTATATATTTCGGTTAAAAATATCACTATTTACTTTAGTATTATTTTAATTGCTCTTCTAAATCTTTTAATAACTTTCCTGCCGTTTTAATTCTAGTATTAAAATTAAATTTTTCTAGTTCTTTGTAATCTGGAAGTAAACCTGCTTTTAAATCTTTACAATCTTTATAATGCACTCCAATTAAGGTATATAAATCTTGATTAAGTTCATTTACAATATTAAATCTTATTTCATTCCAAATATTTATTTCGAAAGCATTACAATATGCCAACTTCTCGGTATTATTGCCATCCTTAATAATTTTAAAAACCTCTAAATTATGTTTAATTTCAATTTGAAGCGATTTTATCGCATTGTTAAAGGAATTTTTATTTAGCTCTTCGTTTTTATTTTTTTCGATAATAAATTGTGTTCTTGCAACAAAATAGGCTATTATTCCACCAAAAACACCTCCAAGAAAACTTCCAATACCAGAAATATAGCTACCGTACAATGTTGCGTCCATAGGTAGCACATCTTTAACAGATAAATAATATGTAAAAGTTGCACCAATTACAAAAGTCATTAATGTCATTGATACAACCCCAAAAATATTAAATCCCTTCACTTTCTTCACCTATATATCTTTCCATCAGAGCCTCTCGTGCATCTCTGAAACAATCAGATTTAATCTCATTCATTAATTCTGATCCACCTACCTTTTCAATATCAGAAAAAGAGTTATCAAATGCTAACAAATCACTTTCTTTTAACAAATCCGCTTCGTTACTATACTGTTCATTCCATTCACAAGGAGTAGGTATTTCTAATAACTGAAAATACAATTTTATATTCTCTTTTAAACTTTCGTAATTACCAATTTTACCACATTCACATTCAATATTTTCCTTGGTAGTCTCTAATTCCTTCCTCTCACCACAATCGCATTCATAAAATAATCTTATTTTAAATAACTTTACTCTACTTCCTACAATAAAAGTCATTATAGCTATTTTATATTCTACGCCCATCTCAATTGCAAATTTTACAGGATTTATATTTTTTCTTTCACGCAAAGTAATACGATTTTTTAGATATTCATCAAGTTTGTATATTATTAATTTATCAATTAAATATCTTTTGCTTTCTTCAAAACTAACAATATCTAGCAATTTTTTGCAATACATATTCAAAAATCCCCCTATTAAAATGATATGGTAAAATGTTGCACTTAAATCTCCCTGCTGTTTCTACATGAAATGAAGTGCCTATACTATCT
>NZ_JBHJTF010000087.1:0-3169 GCF_042267565.1 Lysinibacillus sp. NPDC056232
AAATATATATTAATTAAATTAACATGAGGTGATTATCCGTGATTCAAAAGCTACGTACAGTAACCCTTACTAATGGCACTATTAAAGACTTAGCAGCAGACTGTGAGCAATTAAATATCCGTGGATTTGTTACTTTACATCAAGAAATACGCGTAAAAAAAATCTCTACTCATGGTCATAGTTCTTTTCATTCCCGCGTTGAAGCGCAGATTTTAAATAGTACAGGATCATGCTCTATAAAAGATTTTTGTGAAATTAATGAGATTAAAAATGCCGGGAGCTTAAATATGCGCAATGGGCGAGTAACAAAATTGAATAGTTCTGGGAAGTTGACCATTGAACAAAACTTACAAGCAGAACAGTTTCATGCAATCGGTCTTGTTCAAGCGAATGAAATAGAGGCTAAACATTTTCAATTAAAAATGTCTGGTGGAAATGAGATTGGAAAGCTTATTGCAGATGTGATACATGTAGAAAAAGATACGTTATCTATATCTTTTCTAAAGAAAAAGCTGAATTGTAAATATATTAAAGGTGAACAAATACATCTTTCCTATACAGATGCAGAAATCGTTGATGGAGATATTGTAGCAGTAGGCGATAATTGTCATATACAAACACTTTATTATACAAAAAGCTATTCGATTGCTAAAAACGCCAAGGTGCAGCAAATTATACGGAGGGAAAAGGAATGACATTCATAAAAATCATTCAAGGCTTTTTTTGCTCATTAGCCCTTCTCGTATTATCTATCCTCTATGCAGGGCTAGTCTTAAGCGCATTACTATCAATAGTAGCCGGCATTTTGCGAACATTCGGCTTGGAACAAATACAAATGAGCATTTGGAACGGTGTTGAGCTTCCGATCGCTTTCAGCATTCCTCTAGCACTCTTGGTTTCTTTGTTGCTGTTCTTTTGTTCAATGTATATCAAACGCTCTATCCAATTTTGCTTTTCCAAGCTTAAATTTTAAAATAAGAAGCACACCTTTTGTTTGATAATAAAAGGTGTGCTTCTTATTTGTTTAATAATCATTAATTGAACACGAGGGTCTAATTCATCTCCCAAAAATGGAGCTCCCTCAAACTTTTTCAAATTCCTCAATTGCTATCTCTTCAACAATCGCTTGTTGTTCTTCATTAAGAGTCGAATACTTCGCCATATACTTCATTAGTATTTTTCTCATCATGCTGTCCATTCAACTATTTTCATTCAATCCTCGTGTATTTGTCATTAATTAATGCCTGTTTTAATATATTAGTTAATATGGATGAAAATTCTCACTGCAACTCCATTTGTTAAATAAAAAAATAGAACCTTCCATCCAAAATTAGAATGAAGGCTCTATTTTATTTTGTAGAAACAAACGCTTAAATCCTTTGTTTCTACATCTAATTTTATTTTAAACGAAGCGCTTCGTCTGTTGTTTCGTTAATTTCTTTAAGAAGCTCTGGATTTTCTACTAATGATTTGCCGTATGATGGGATCATTTCTTTAATTTTTGACTCCCACTCGTTAACATGTTGAGGGAAGCATTTATTGATTACCTCAAGCATAACGTGTACAGCAGTAGATGCACCTGGAGAAGCTCCAAGTAATGCAGCAATTGAGCCATCAGAAGCACTTACAACTTCCGTACCAAATTGAAGCGTTCCTTTACCACCAGCTTCAGTATCTTTAATAACTTGTACACGTTGACCAGCTACAATAATATCCCAATCATCGCTCTTAGCATTTGGAATGAAATCACGTAGCTCTTCCATACGTTGTTCTTTAGATAACATAAGTTGTTGGATTAAATATTTTGTTAATCCCATCTCTTTAACCCCTGCCGCTAATAACGTTGTAATATTATGCGGTTTTACAGAAGCAAATAAATCCATATTTGAACCTGTTTTTAAGAACTTAGGTGAGAAACCTGCGAACGGTCCAAATAATAAAGATTTTTTGTTATCAATATAGCGTGTATCAAGATGCGGAACAGACATTGGTGGAGCACCAACTTTAGCTTTTCCGTATACTTTCGCATGATGTTGTTCAGCAACTTCTTGGTTTTTACATACTAAGAATAATCCACTGATTGGGAATCCACCAATATGTTTTCCTTCAGGAATACCTGATTTTTGTAGTAATTCTAGGCTTCCTCCACCAGCTCCAAGGAAGACAAATTTTGCTGTATGGTATTCCATTTTACAGCCATTTTTGTCGTGCACTCGTACTTCCCATGAACCATCGCTAGTACGTTTCATGCTTTCAACACTATGATTGTAGTTGATGTCAACGTCTTGAGTTTTTAAGTGGTCGAATAACATACGTGTTAATGCACCAAAGTTAACGTCTGTACCAGTGTCAATTTTTGTCGCAGCGATAGCTTCATCTGCTGGACGATCTTGCATAATAAGAGGAATCCATTCCTTTAGTTTTTCTGGGTTATCAGAAAATTCCATACCTTGGAATAAAGGATTTTTTGTCATCGTTTCATGACGTCTTTTTAGAAACTCTACATTGTCTGCACCTTGTACTAAACTCATATGAGGTAAAGGCATAATAAAGTCTTGTGGATTACTGATCAGTTGGTTGTTCACAAGATAAGACCAAAACTGTTTTGAAAGTTGGAACTGCTCATTAACTTTAATCGCTTTGCTAATATCGATTGATCCATCTTTTTTCTCTGAAGTGTAGTTAAGCTCACAAAGTGCCGCATGCCCAGTTCCCGCATTATTTAATTCGTGAGAACTTTCTTCACCAGCTTTATCGAGCTGCTCAAACACTGTAATTTTCCAATCTGGCGCTAATTCTTTGAGCATTGTCCCCAAAGTAGCACTCATGATTCCGGCACCAATTAAGATAACATCTGATTTAATTTGTCTGTTACTCATTTTTACCTTCCTTATATATTAAGATTTGCAGAAAGGATGTAAAGCTCTCCTGCTTAGATGTCTCAGTAAGCCTAGGAGTAACCTAGGAGTACACCTTTTCTGTATCAATTATTACCTTATTGCAGTGTATCATAATTACATAAAGATTAAAATATCAACTATCTATATGAGAGTTATGTGCATTTTTCGAGCCTTCCCACCACGATGGCAGAGAAAAACAAATTAATCCATAATGAAATCCACATTATTGTTTTAACAACTTTTTGTTGCTTAATATAATGAAAGCCACT
>NZ_JBHJTF010000088.1:0-2900 GCF_042267565.1 Lysinibacillus sp. NPDC056232
TTTTATATATATTTAAATGTTATGAAACAAGCTAATCTATAAAATAGTTTTTGAAAAATTAAAATTTGTTGAACCCTTAACATGCCAAACTTATATTTAGTAACAAAATCTACTTAATATGGATAATAATCCAAAGGTAGAATATACGAATAACCGAGTAGAAATGGTATTTTTTTATATAAAGGGAGTCTTTTTCAGGATTTCCAATATTCGGAATGTTGAAAATTCTACGATTCCATTCAATATCAATACACCTGTGTATAAAAAGATATCATTATTTATTGAAAATACAAGAAACTTTTTAACAATTTTCTTTTCAAATAATGAAAAGATCTTTATAACAATTGTAATTAAAAGATTCAGTTATAGAGATAAATATCCTCCTGAGAAAAAACTACCTTTAATCAGCGAGAAGAAATATTTGCATATAAAGTCATTAAAGAATTTAAAAATATTTTAGATGATATATTAGAATCCACTTATTTATTCCCTAATTTTGCATTACAAAAAGACCATTTATCTTCAACACTTCTATTTTTATACTTAAACCCTAAGAAGCAGCTCTTAATAAGTACATAGAAAAAACATCGGATAGTTATGTACCTAGTAACAAAACAATAAACATTGTTTTACAAATTAAAGCGACTCTAATCAAGTATGGTGAGGAAACTAGTATTCCAAAAGGTAATGTTGGAAATGGGGATGTAGGGAAGGTTTGAGGGGCAGCATTCTTTTTTAGTCTAAAAAGAACAAAAAACACATTTAAAAACTAATG
Organism: Lysinibacillus sp. NPDC056232; assembly: GCF_042267565.1. Classification (NCBI taxonomy): domain Bacteria; kingdom Bacillati; phylum Bacillota; class Bacilli; order Caryophanales; family Bacillaceae; genus Lysinibacillus; species Lysinibacillus sp. NPDC056232. Next base: position 776 of record NZ_JBHJTF010000088.1, read on the forward strand.
AAGACAAAAGGAGAACTGTTTTGAAAAAAATATTTAGAAGCTTTAGGGGGAAGCTGTACACATTATTTGCTTTTACCTTACTAATTCCTGTTATAACTGTAGGGAGTTTATCGTATCTTTCAGCAAAAGATTCGATAAAAAACGAAATACTCTTTAGTGCGAATGAAAGTGTTAAAATTTTAAATACACTAATTGATGATAAGTTACGTGAAAAAATAAACGACATGACTGTTTTTAGCGAGGATCTGGACTCTTCTAAGTATGAACAGCAGGAAAAAGAAATATTAACAAATTTTCATCAATATTTGGAGAGGAATCCAGATGTATTAAGCATTTATATCGGTACAAATGAGGGAACAATGATCTCAGAACCAGAAGTACATATTGCGGATTATAATCCTTTGGAAAGAGATTGGTATAAAGAGGCTGTAGCTTTAAAGGGTGAAACTCTAATAACGAATCCTTATATGGATGCAGAAACCGGGGATATGGTCGTGACAATTGCTCGACAGGTAAAAGATCAATCTGGAGTAATGGCACTTGATATAAAATTGACAGACCTTCAAAAAATCGCAAATTCAATCAAAATAGGAAAAAATGGTTATTCTTCTATTTTTGGTGACAATAATTTGGTCATCTCACATCCTACATTAGAAGCAGGTAAGGAATTAAACGAGAGCTTCCTCGATCAAATGTACGACAGTGAATCTGGCACATATGATTATGTCTTCGACGGGGATGACCGTATTTTGTTCTTTACAACGGAGGAGTTGACAAATTGGAAAATTACTGGAACAATTTTCGCGAAGGAAATTAATCAATCAGCATCATCCATTTTATATAAAACGTTGCTTGTACTAATCGTTGCGATTGTAATCAGTTCGATTGTTTTCTTTTTTGTCATGAAGGCCATTATAAAACCGATTAGATTACTAAAGGATAGTGCAGTAACTATTAGTAAAGGTGATTTAACAGAAAAAGTGAAAGTTACTTCTCATGACGAGATTGGACAGCTAGGACAAGCCTTTAACGATATGCAAGACAGTTTAAGAATACTTATTCAAAAAATTGAACAAAATGCCGAAGAGGTAGCCTCGTCGGCAGAAGAGCTAACAGCCAATGCTAATCAAACGAGCATTGCTACAGAAAAAGTGGCCATTTCAATTCAAGATGTTGCGTCGAGCGCAGACACGCAAACGACAAGTGCGAATAAGAATGCAGAATCGTTACAAGAGCTTTCTAAGGCCATTCTTCATATTGCGGAGATCTCATCTACTGTGACCGATCTTTCACAGCATGCAACGCTACAAGCAAATGAAGGTGGACAGGCAGTCCAGGATACAAAAAATCAAATGCAGTCTATTCATGTATCGGTGATCGATTCAAACACGAAAATTCAATCATTACATGAACGCTCTCAGCAAATTACGTCCATTTTAGATGTGATTACAAGCATTGCAGATCAAACGAACTTACTTGCTCTCAATGCAGCGATTGAGGCAGCAAGAGCAGGGGAGCATGGAAAAGGATTTGCAGTTGTTGCTGATGAAGTAAGAAAGCTAGCGGAGCAGTCGCAGGAATCTGCAAAGCAAATTTTTGAACTAATCAATGGTATTCAATTAGAAACAGAACAATCTGTAAACATCATGGCAAAAGTTACAGAGGATGTTCAAAATGGACTACATGTATCGGATGAAGCCATCGCGAAATTCCAAGTGATTAAAACAAGCATGGATAAAATAACTCCTAAAATGGGAGAGGTATCTTCTGCATCTGAACAGATGTCAGCAAGTGTACAAGAGGTGACAGCTATTACGGAGGATTTGGCATTTTCAGCTAAAGGTAATGCATCTGCTTCAGAAGACGTTGCAGCGTCTACAGAGGAACAATTAGCTTCGATGGAAGAGATTAATGCTTCTGCACAAGCTCTTGCGCATATGGCAGACGTATTAAAACAGATCATTAGCCAATTTAAATATTAACAGAATCAGATATAACATTCTTTTTTACATTTTCTACTGTTTTGCATATGATGATTTGTCAAATTAAGTGCAACAATTGCTCATTAAAAGCCTCGTTTGCAGTTTTCCAACCAAGACATTTTCTTGGTCGGTTGTTGATATAG
>NZ_JBHJTF010000089.1:0-2538 GCF_042267565.1 Lysinibacillus sp. NPDC056232
CTCTTGAGATAAAGGTTACTAAAACTTATTTTAATAATAAAAAATATGAAGGTCTGGATAAGGAACTGAGATATAAATTGAAAGAAAAATTGTGTAAGAAGGTTGTTCGATTAACTCAAATTAAAGGGTTGATGACAAAGAAATTCATTATTGAAAATCACATTAATAAGGGCTGGGTTTGCAAAAGGAAATTTATTGATCAGCTTAACCAGATATATGCTATGGGTATAGAGAGTCTGAAAAAATCTATCTTACAAAAGATGATAAAAGAGAAAAGATACGAGAATATAGAGGGGAAAATTAAAGATGATTATGTTATATGTGATCTAATGAATAAAGTAAGTCCATACGACATGTATATACAAAAGTTACAGGGAACAATCGAGTTAATTAACCTTCCCACAATTAGTGTAAAGAAGACTATGAAATATGAGATTTGTTATTATACATATAAAGCTATCTACAATTTGAAAAATCCCCAAAAAAGAGCATAGGTATTCCTACGCTCTACTTGGAACTAATTATTTTTCTTTTTTTCTTTAAAAACTTCTGTAATGATTGTTGTTACTAACGGAATGATAACTTTATTTAACATTATAGCTCACCTCCTTTAAATGTGACCATCTTCTTTTAATGATTTGAAAGAGTCTGAGCAAATGATTAAGTGATCTAGTAAATCCAAACCTACAATTTCACATGCCTTTTTTAAGCGTTCTGTAATAGAAATATCTTCTGAACTTGGATCACAGATGTTACTTGGATGATTATGTGCAACAATGATAGAAGCGGCATTACTTAGTAAAGCGGATTTCAGCACTTCACGTGGATGAACGATGCTAGAGTTGAGGCTACCAATGTGAACAGTTTGGATACATGTCGGCTGGTTTTTCGTATCGAGGCAAAGAACGATGAAATGTTCACGATCGACATCACCTAAGAAATCTCGCATTAATTCATACGCTGCATGAGGTGAACGGATTTTGCGTTCTTTATATAGCATCGTTTTTTCACGTATTAATTTAACTTGAACTATGTCTACACGTTTCGCTGGGATTAGTTTTGTCATAAGATCAGCTCCTATTTGATATTTAATTAAAGAAAAGCCATAGTATCCCTTTAACCTGGGATACTATGGCTTATTCATGTTAATAATATATATTTAAAAAAAATGATTTTACTTAAAAGAGTATAGGATTTGCGGATGTATTTTTTATAACTAGAAAGTCTAGTAGATAGCGTAACAATTATACGAATTAATGTTTTAATAATTATGATTGGCTGAATGAAAACTTGTGTAATTGTGTACTCAAATTTTTTCATTTCTATGATAGTTTGAATGCAAATATCACTTTCAAATTTATAGGCATATTTAATAACTATCTATAATACAGGAATATTTAATTGATTTCTTAATAGATGCCTGGTTGGGCAGTATATAAATAATCGTGCCATCATGGCCTCTCGTTAAAATAACACTGTATACATTGAGTTTGAAATGGATATTTGACACTCCATAGATGGTATTGACTCTTCTATTTACCATTTTGTAAATATAAATCTTCATCCCAATGAACAAGTGCCAAATCCAGCTCAAACTCTTGTGTTTGAAACTCTGTTGTGCTGTAGGTCAACGTTTTGAAGGTGAAGTTGGGCAGTTAAAATAATTTACGAGTTGAAGTAAACGAAAAACAGTTGGGTTATATAGAGGAACATCATAATGAAATTGAATGAAAATAATTATAATTTTTAAGGAATAATAATATTAAGGTATATCTGTTAGACTAGTAATAGGAGTATTCATATTGAAATCACAATTCGAATGTTAATCTGAAAATTAATTCTAATTGGGTTGGTAATTCAAATTGGTTAGTTTGTTTAAGTGTTTTACTAGTTAGATAAAGTATTAATGATAAAAGGAAGTGAGATAATGCCAGTTTTAGATTGGATCGGAAAAGATAAAGTTGTTTCACACTATAAAAATTTACCAATAAACTCACTGAGTGAAATTAAAGAAATTTCCGTTAGTTCAGGCGGAAATTCGAATTTATTTATAGAAGGAGATAATCTTGTAACGTTAAAGGCGTTATTACCAAAATACAAAGGTAAGATAAAGTGTATTTATATTGATCCCCCTTATAATACAGGTAAAGAGGGTTGGAAATATAATGATAATGTAAATGATCCCCGTATAAAAGAATGGATTAATAAGGTTGTAGGTAAGGAATCTGAAGACTTAAATAGACATGATAAATGGCTATGTATGATGTATCCTAGGTTACTCTTAGCTAAAGAATTTCTTACAGAAGATGGGATTATATTCGTATCAATCGATGACCATTCGATACAGTACCTAAAGATATTAATGGACGAGATATTTGGTAGAGGAAACCTATTATCAAATTTTGTTTGGCAAAGTGATGGGAATTTTGATAATCAAGCAAAAGTAAAAATATGCCATGAGTTGGATCTGTTTGAAGCGGCATCCCTTGATCGATACGACTGATCAACAAATGATTCAATCTGCACTTCTCTCTGCAA
>NZ_JBHJTF010000090.1:0-2411 GCF_042267565.1 Lysinibacillus sp. NPDC056232
ATTATCTCCTGCTGATAGAGGAGAAATTTTCTCAATACCAAAACTCACATATAAGCATAAAAATTTAGTGGAACTTAAAGAGGAGGAAGTTTTCACAATTTTTGATTATGATTATATTGATAGAAATTGGGACATCAAAAATTATTTGTATGAAATCCCCAAGTTTATTTTTAATTTTTCGAAGGATGATAAAAATACGGGTCTTCTTGATATTAATAAAGAAGGTACTACCACCGCAGAATCCATAGAAATTGATTCTTCGAATGAAATGCTTTTTGTTGAATCGGCTGAAAATTGGACCGAAGAAGAATTAATTTTGTGGCTAGATCTGAATATTAGAAGTAAAGACATTAAAAGAACAGATTCAATTGTATTCATACAACGAGTAGTTAAACACTTATTAGAGGTAAACGAATTAAAGTTACTACAATTAGTAAAAAGTAAATATAAGCTTAAGGAAAATATAGTAAAGTTAATCTCTAATTGTAGAGAGTTAGCTAAAAAAGAAGCTTATCAATTATTTTTAGATGAAGAAGAATTTAGGGTGGATGATCAGATTACATTTACGTATGATATAACTGATTATCCATATAATCAGTTATATAAACCTGGATACATTTTCAGAAAACACTATTATAAAGAAATAGGCGATTTGAATTCTAAAGGAGAAGAATTTGATTGCGCTATTTATCTTGACAGACTTGAAGAAATAGAGTATTGGGTTCGTAACATTCCTATAAGAAGAAAATCTTCTTTCTGGCTACAAACCAGTACGGATAAATTTTATCCTGATTTTGTATGTAAATTGAAAGATGGAAGAATTTTAGTGGTAGAGTATAAGGGGTTAGATCGTTGGTCAGACGATGATTCGAAAGAAAAACGTCAATTAGGTAATATTTGGGCGAAAAATTCGGATGGTAAGGTATTGTTTGTTATGCCGAAAGGTGATAATTTAGATCAAATTAATGAAGTGATAGTGAATGGGATGCAGTAAATTGTAGATCTTAAACTTTTTATAACTTCACCTGAAGTCCAGGCGAATAAGAAGAAAGAGTCCCCCGTATGTCCTCCGAAAGGCATCTATTGGGACTCTTTCTTTTTGTTTTAATGTTTTTATACAGTAAGTAAGTTGAACCGCTCATAACACCGATTATGAGCGGTTTTATATATAACCAAGTTTCATTAATAGTGAATATGTATTAGTTAATATAATATACATATTCACTGTAATTTAGTATAATATGGAATAAAAATAGAATTTAAGAGGTGTATAGTATGCAAGCTACATACATGATTGACCCTAAAGTACATAGATCATTATATCAAAACGCCATAAAAAGATTTTTAGAAACTACGATTTCTGATTATCATGAATATCAACAAAATGCTAAGATAGGGATTGCGGCTGATTACTATTATAGTAAGTTATTAGATAAAGCAATTGATGATAATAAAATTCCCTTAGTTCAAGTTAATGACTTTTTAATAAATGAGTTAAATTATGGATTACAACGGAACTTATTTATATATTTGCTTCAAGATACAACACATTTAGAAGATAAAACAAAACTAATCACTTATATAAATGAATTAGCTAAATTTTATGAAAATGCAAATTTAGTAAAATCTTTTCCTTTCGAAAAAGATATTACTTTTGGAACGGAAAGAGGAAAAACTAAATTAGTTTTTGCAGATATAACAGAGGAAAACAATCGAGTAAAGAGTTTACGTATGGTATTTTCAAAAGGAACTTTTCTAGATAGAGAAGAATTAAACTACTATATTGCCATCGAGATTAACATTGAGACGAAAATTTTAGTGATAAAACTAAGAGGCAAAAACGAACAGGAAAAAACAAGTGCTATTAATCTAAATGTAACTCAAATGAACTTTAAAACAAACATACTACAAAAGTTTAAATTAGAAAGTATAAATACCCCAAGTAAAATTCAAAAATTGGTGTATCAGATGACTGCGGACTTAACAAATCGTGTTCTGTCACCCGCAATTGTATCAGTAAATGCGATATTAGAAAAAGAGGTAGATACTAAAATTAAAGAATGGAATAAAATAGTATTAGATCAGAAAATTGAACTTACAAAAGCGGATTATGAATCGATAAAAGGCTCTATATTAAATAACTATTATAGATTGTATATGCAAAATGTAATCGGAAAGATCTCTAACAAAGAATTATTAGAGAAATATAAAGTTGATGGTTATGTTAGAGCTGTAAAATTTGTAGATGATACAATTGGAGAAGGAAAAGCTAAGTCTTCAACAACTAAAGAATCGTTACTCGATACGAGTGTTTATTATGATGTAAAAACGAGGTTAGATCAATCAAAAACAATAAAATATACAACTATTTATTGGATTAATGTTCCTGATCAGAAAGATAGTATAGGCAC
>NZ_JBHJTF010000091.1:0-2069 GCF_042267565.1 Lysinibacillus sp. NPDC056232
GGCGAGAAGTGCCGCACCCGGCGCCCCGACTGGAATCACGCCGTTCTCGCGCACGCGTCCGCCGCGATGTGGCGCAAGGCGTGGCGCTGGACCGAGACCGGCCGGCCCCTCATCTCCATGGGTGCCACCGACGAGATCACCGTGATCGGCGCGGACCTCCCCGAGGTCATGAGCAAGCCCAAGCCCCCCTTCAAGTACGACCCGACCGGACGCCAGCTCGGTGCCCTCAAGCCCAAGCCGAACGCCGCCCCGGTCCGCACCGACCAGCGCGCGCAGGACGTGCCCATGGTCCTGGACACCGACGGGGACGACATCCTGTGACCGTCCTCCTCCTGGCCCTGGCCGCCGTAGCCACCTCGGTGGCCGCGGCGGTCGCGGCCGTCCAGTCACGCGCCGCCACCCGCAGACTGCGCGCCCTGGTCCGCCAGCAGGCCGCCCGCAGCGCACAGGCCGCCACCGACCGCGCCTTCGTCATATGGGCCAACTGGACCATGCTCACGGTCACCGACCGGGACGGCATGATCCAGGCCGCCACTCTCCGCCAGCTCTACACCACCGGCTACTGGGACCGCATCTGGGACAACCCCGTCGCAGTCGCGCTCTGGCACGGAGACCCCGACACCCTGACCGCCTACGCCGACGACGAGGGGAGCGACCGTGCCTGACCTTGCCGCAGCTCTAGATGCCGCCCTCAGCGCACGCTACCCCCGCAACGAGGTACGCACCCCCATCACGCAGCGCCGCGGCCTCCAGGCGCGCATGAACCAGTTGGAGAACCTGTTCACGCCCAAGAAGGGGGACACGGACCGGCGCAGCGCCATAACGCGCGCGGCCGAGGCCGCCGGCATCCCGGTGCGCACCTGGCGCGACTGGCGCGCGGGCAAGGGCCAGTCCGCCCGCAACCTCCGCAAGCTGGAGACGGCACACAACCGGTTGATCACCATCCCCCGCTTCAGGCAGCGCGTGAACAGCACCCCCGCACCCAACCGGGTCAGCGTCACCGCGTCGATCAACTGGAACGGCTACAAGAACCGCACCGAGCACCGGTCGACCACCCTGGAAGGCATGCGACGCGTCATGGTCGCAGTCATCCGCGCGTGGACCACCGCCGGACCCGAGGCCGCCGCAGACACCCTCCAGCGCGGCGCCGCATCGGCCTACAACACCCAGAGCATCGCATTCGAGGGAAACGACGTAGAGGTGGACTTCCCGTGACAGACCGACCCACAGAACCCCACTGCTCTGCCCCCGGGTGCGGGCGCCCCGAGGAGCCCGACCACCTCGGACTCCGCCAGGGCCACCGATTCCGCCAGGTCATGGAAGTGCAGCCGCTCGCGGCCGATGCCACCATGCCCCGCATCGACATGCAGGCCCCCTACTGCTACGCCGCCTACCGCTTCGACCAGACGCCCCCCGAGATGATCTCCTGGGGATCCTGGGACGAAGCCCCCGGCCCGTTCGTGGAGGCGTACCACGCGGCCACCCACCAGGTGAGCTACATCCGCGTGCAGCACCAGTACTACGGGCCCATGAAGGTGAGCATCTGGCAGCGCCGCGCCGATGAGCACTACTCCCAGGCACCGCCGGCCGACGCGTACGCGCTGTACGTCGGCGACCCCAACGACACCATGCGCGCCGAACTGGCGGCACTCCGGGAACGCGCGGACAAGGGCTGCACCCACCCCGCCGGCGAACCGTGCTTCGGCAAGCCGCGCCCCGTCGACGGACCCGGCTGCACACCGACCATCGTGGAGGACTGACATGCCCAAGGAACGCTCCAGCGAGAAGAAGGCCGCGCGCCAGCTGGCCGCCGCCCGCGGCATCCCGTACACCGCAGCACTGCGCCTGCTGCGAGAGCAGCGGGACACCCCGCTCCCCGTGCCCACGGAGGCCGACCTCCTGACCGCCCTACGCGGCAAGGTGGCCGACGACGACCCCCCGCCGGCCGTCGTGCCCACCGAGGAAGAGCCCCCCGGCGCCTACTGCGCCTGTGCCGACCCGGCCTGCCCCACCGCCGACGGGCAGTACTCGCACTGAACATGGAGAGGCCCCGGGGCCTCTCCATGTTC
>NZ_JBHJTF010000092.1:0-1885 GCF_042267565.1 Lysinibacillus sp. NPDC056232
AGTCTTCACTTTACTTAAGGCTGTTTTCGTAAAGATTGTTGCTCTTCAACTAACGGAGCAGTTTAGTTGAAGAAGGATTTATTATGGTACATCAAGAAAATCCTGTTTATATCACTTCTTAAATTAAGAGAAAGATTACTACAGCAGGAATAATTTAATAATAATTGTCACACGAGGAGACCCTTGGACACTATTTGATCCAACGGATAAAGTAAATGAGATTTTCTGGCCAACAGGTTATACTCAACAAACCACTCCACAACGATTTACTTATGCAACCTCAAACGGTAACTTGACTGCTTCATTAAAAAAAGCTGGTATTAATGCTTAAGTAGATGAGGCTGTCTCATAAGTCCCTTTTGAAGTAAATTCACATAAAATTGAAAAGACAGAAACGTTGTTAAATCAATGTTTCTGTCTTTTTCTTTTTATTTATTTTTGGCTAAAATACCCCTTTTGGGACAGTCCCATCTTAAATTTAAATCAACTACTTCATTTGTGGTCAGGAAGTTTCTGTATGATATCAGAATATATATTCATTTTTGTTTTAATTTTTACCTGTTCATTTTTATCTTCCTGGTAAACTATTGTAGCCATACCATCATCGTTCTCAAAAAAGAGTACACTACGATGATCAAAAGGTTCCATAAACGGGTCTCTATCTAAACTCATTTCGGGTGAAACATTCCCTCTTGCCTGAGATGGTTTTCCTCTTTCCCGGTATAATTGTCCAATGGCTATTGCATCGCCATCTTTGATTTGTACAAATGTATAATTTCCATCATTAAAATAGTAAGTGTCTGCTCTTCCATGAGGAAACGTATATTGGTGCAAACGATAACCATCTAATGTACCAAGTGGTATGAAATCCCTGTTGATTGGTAATGCGATAGCAGCTTTACGCGCTGCTTGAAGGTCATCCTGATACAATAATTTTGAATCAAACGAATAGTCCTGTGAGTTAACAAAAACAAATTTGCGAATGGATTCATATTGAACTTTGTACCCTAAGGATTCAGAGACAAATCGGATAGGAACAAGAATACGGCCATTGCTATTTTGAGCAGGTACATCCATTTGAATAGCCTTGTCATTTTTATAGGCAGTGCTGCTATTTGCACTTATTTTTAGATAATCTCCCTCTTTATTTTGAACTGTAGCAACGCTAGTCGTTGAGTTAAAACTATAAGAAAGACCAAGAGATGCAAGCGCTCGGATGGGAACAAATAGACGGTTATTATCCATCAGAGGATGTACATCCATCTTTATAAATTCACCATTCGCAACGATTTCTACGGGTCTAACATTCTCTTCTGATTTAACTAGCGGTCCTGCGCTTGCATATGAATAATGGAATAAACCTAAACTTAACGTTAATACTAACCCTGACATTATTTTCTTCATTTTGTATCTCCCCCATCTTTTTTTAACGTACAATTAAGGTAATAAGTGGAAAACTATAAGTAATTGTAACACTTAATAACAGATAAAAACATACAGTTAAAACAAGATTTTAAAAGAATATATATATTAATTGAGCAAAGCAACAAATATGGTTCTGGTGCAAAAACTTCAAGACAATGGAGAGTTTAAAAAGTTATCTAGTAAACCTAATGAAGACTATCGAGAAGTAATTAAAAATCACGCAAAACAAGGATGGCGTTTTGTTCAAATTTTCTCCCCTGACTTTGCAACTTCAGGAGTTGCAGTAGGGTCATACTATGAATTGATTTTTGAAAGACCTATAAAACAGTAAACAGAAAACATTCGTTATGAAAGTTTGTGAAACATTACACTTAAACTAACGGGGTGCTTTAGTTTAATAAGATAGACAAACCAGAAGCAATAATCTTTGAGAAAACAGCCTTTAAGTAAAGTGAAGACC
>NZ_JBHJTF010000093.1:0-1736 GCF_042267565.1 Lysinibacillus sp. NPDC056232
CCCAGCTCGCGTACCGCTTTAATGGGCGAACAGCCCAACCCTTGGGACCGACTCCAGCCCCAGGATGCGACGAGCCGACATCGAGGTGCCAAACCATCCCGTCGATATGGACTCTTGGGGAAGATCAGCCTGTTATCCCCGGGGTACCTTTTATCCGTTGAGCGACGGCGCTTCCACAAGCCACCGCCGGATCACTAGTCCCGACTTTCGTCCCTGCTCGACCCGTCGGTCTCACAGTCAAGCTCCCTTGTGCACTTACACTCAACACCTGATTGCCAACCAGGCTGAGGGAACCTTTGGGCGCCTCCGTTACCCTTTAGGAGGCAACCGCCCCAGTTAAACTACCCATCAGACACTGTCCCTGATCCGGATCACGGACCCAGGTTAGACATCCAGCACGACCAGAGTGGTATTTCAACGACGACTCCACAACCACTGGCGTGGCCGCTTCAAAGTCTCCCACCTATCCTACACAAGCCGAACCGAACACCAATATCAAACTGTAGTAAAGGTCCCGGGGTCTTTCCGTCCTGCTGCGCGAAACGAGCATCTTTACTCGTAGTGCAATTTCACCGGGCCTATGGTTGAGACAGTCGAGAAGTCGTTACGCCATTCGTGCAGGTCGGAACTTACCCGACAAGGAATTTCGCTACCTTAGGATGGTTATAGTTACCACCGCCGTTTACTGGCGCTTAAGTTCTCAGCTTCGCCCCCGAACAGACTAACCGGTCCCCTTAACGTTCCAGCACCGGGCAGGCGTCAGTCCGTATACATCGCCTTACGGCTTCGCACGGACCTGTGTTTTTAGTAAACAGTCGCTTCTCGCTGGTCTCTGCGGCCACCCCCAGCTCACGGAGTAAATCCGATCACCAGTGATGGCCCCCCTTCTCCCGAAGTTACGGGGGCATTTTGCCGAGTTCCTTAACCATAGTTCACCCGAACGCCTCGGTATTCTCTACCTGACCACCTGAGTCGGTTTAGGGTACGGGCCGCCATGAAACTCGCTAGAGGCTTTTCTCGACAGCATAGGATCATCCACTTCACCACAATCGGCTCGGCATCAGGTCTCAGCCTTAATGAGGGACGGATTTGCCTACCCCTCGGCCTACACCCTTACCCCGGGACAACCACCGCCCGGGCTGGACTACCTTCCTGCGTCACCCCATCGCTCACCTACTACAGACTTGGTTCAGCGGCTCCACCACTTCCCTTTGCCCGAAGACTCCGGGCCGGCTTCACGGCCTTAGCATCACCAGGTTCGATGTTGACGCTTCACAGCGGGTACGGGAATATCAACCCGTTGTCCATCGACTACGCCTGTCGGCCTCGCCTTAGGTCCCGACTTACCCTGGGCAGATCAGCTTGACCCAGGAACCCTTGGTCAATCGGCGCAAGAGTTTCTCACTCTTGTATCGCTACTCATGCCTGCATTCTCACTCGTATACCGTCCACGACTGGTTTCCACCGCCGCTTCACCCGGCACACGACGCTCCCCTACCCATCACAGCAGGCGTTGGCCCTGCATGCTGCAATGACACGACTTCGGCGGTACGCTTGAGCCCCGCTACATTGTCGGCGCGGAATCACTAGACCAGTGAGCTATTACGCACTCTTTCAAGGGTGGCTGCTTCTAAGCCAACCTCCTGGTTGTCTTCGCGACCCCACATCCTTTTCCACTTAGTACACGCTTAGGGACCTTAGCTGGCGATCTGGGCTGTTTCCCTCTCGACTACGAA
>NZ_JBHJTF010000095.1:0-1586 GCF_042267565.1 Lysinibacillus sp. NPDC056232
CTAATGTACCTCATATTTGCTTGAGAGTACCAACTGGGGGAGGAAAAACATTAATAGCAGCAAATGCTATTAATGTTATTGCTGAAAATTTGCAGAAAAATAAAAATAATTTAGTAGTATGGTTTGTTCCCTCTAGTGCAATTTTAACGCAAACTATAGATTCTTTAAAAAATGGGAATAGTATTTATAGAGAACATCTTCAAAAATATTATGACAGCATTGAAGTGTTGTCAGTAACAGAAGCGTTAAATATAAGTAAAGCAACATTAGATAATAATTTAACTATAATTGTTGCAACTTTCCAATCTTTTCGTATAGAAGAGCCAGAGGGCAGAAAAGTCTATAGTTCCTCAGGAGATTTGATGGAACATTTTACCGATATACACCAATCGCAAAAAGAAAAGTTATTAAAGATAGAGAATGGTTTTATAAGTTATAGTTTATCAAATGTAATAAATTTAAGAAGGCCAATTGTAATAGTTGATGAGGCACATAATGCAAAAACAGATCTATCCTTTGAGTTTTTGAAAAATATAAATGCTTCATTCATACTGGAATTAACAGCAACGCCTGAATCAAAACAATATCCATTAAATGTCTTATATAATGTATCGGCTGCAGAATTGAAAAGCGAAAAGATGCTTAAAATTCCTATGTATGTTTTTACGAAAGTAGAGTGGAAAGAATTAATTAATGATGCTATAAGTAAAAGAGTAGAGCTGGAAAAGAATGCACAGGATGAAGATAGATATGTACGTCCGATAATGTTATTACAGGCACAACCTGATAGAAAAGATAACCCAGATTCTTTAACAGTGAAAGTAATATTAGATACGTTACTAAATGATTTTAAAATACCTAGGGATCATATAGCTATACAAACTTCTGAGATAAAAGAATTGGACAATGTAGATTTACTAAGATCTACTTGTGAAATAAGATACGTAATCACAGTAACGGCATTAAAAGAAGGCTGGGATTGTCCATACGCTTATGTTTTATGTTCTTTAGCAGAGTTAAGTAGTTCTGTAGCTGTTGAACAGATTATAGGAAGAATAATAAGACAACCTAATACTGAAGATTTTTCACAATCTAATCTTAATAATTCATATGCCTATATTTATTCAAAGAATTTTATTGCTACTTTAAATAATTTAAAAGATGCATTTGTTAAAAACGGATTTAGCCAACTAGAAATGGATAAATTAATTAAGAAGGGTTATACAAATAAAAAGCAGTTACAGTTAGACTTTAAAGAATCTGAATCTGAAAATTCTATAATTGATAGTATTAATATAGAGAATGGAGAAGTAACCGTTGCGTTTGATAGTGATAGCATAGGGGATTTGAATTCTCAGTTAGAAAAGATAAGAGAAACGCTTGAATCTAAAGTAGCTGAAAGAATAGAAAATGACTATGGTACAGATACAAGCGATCTAGATACATATACACATACAATTAATCTAGATACTGAGAGTACATTAGAATATAATCAAGTTCATATAGATGATAATGTGTTAAGTCATCAAGGAAAAGAAGATATAGAAACTTTAGATACGGAAAAAACAGAACGACATAGTATATCT
>NZ_JBHJTF010000096.1:0-1576 GCF_042267565.1 Lysinibacillus sp. NPDC056232
AATGTTGGTGTGGTAACTACATTCTACACGAGGTCGTTATGGGCTTCCTTTATATTGACTTCTGGGTGTTGCACTTAATCTTACAATCCGTCATTTGAAAAATCAATATCAAATATAGAACGTCTCTCATTTTCTGAATGCAAATTAAATTTAATTGGCCTCCACTGACTGTAAACATGTGTTTCAGAAAAAATTTCTATATTTATACATGATGGGTCCAATTCAATTTCTATAGCATTGTAATCATAACTATAATAAAATTTATATCCCTTATGATCTATATCTGGGAAATTATTTTTAAATTTCTCATTATATTCTGGTTTGAAATAATTAATTAAGCCCGCTTCTGTTACATTAATAATTTGATTATCGATCCTCAATGGTGGATTAGACATTACTTTAGCTAAATGTTCCAAATCTTCACTTTCAGTAGTGAGATAATTTTTACTTATTCCATCGAATGATGAAAACAATCTAGGGGTAAACTCCCACAAACTTATAGCCACTTCAACTTCAATATTCCTATGACTAACATCAGCCAAGATTTTTTGCAATGTGCTATGAGAACCCAGTCTTTGAATTGCATCTCGTTCTCCAGCCTTTCCATAAGATTGGCCTACATATAAAATTTTTGATTTTAACCGTTCATTATAAAAATTCGTATATAGGCAAAGAATATCTGTTTGTATACCCCCACCTTCAACATCTCGAAGGATTAAGCCTTTATTCCCTATTAATTCATAAGTAAAAAATTCCTTATGATTTCCTTCAATGAATTGTATTTCAATCTTTTTAATAGACACATCTTCAACAACACCCACCTGAATTAAAATTTCTACATGGGTATCAAAAATTTTGATTCCGTCTTTAACAAAGCTTAATCTAGGAATCTCATGAATCATATATATGTGATAATTTGTATTTGAAACATCTACCTTATCTAAATCATTAGGATAACAAATTGCCACAGTAGAAGAATACGTGTGTAACGCAAATTCACTCATGTATTTTCTAGGCAAGCCATTATTTAAATTTGATTGCGTTTGCGTATATTTTAGATTATCAATGCAACAATGTTTAAACTTCTTCCCCGATCCACATGGACATTTTTCATTTCTTTCTATCTTCATTTCAAAACCTTCTTTCTTCAAAATATTAAGTTTACAGGTAAATATATTTATTTTATTTACGGGGCTATATTCTGTTCAAATAACCAATCCCTAATGAAAATTATTTATACAACTATTTCGTTTTGATAGTTTAATAATACCTTAAATAACATTTATTTGTACAAAGCATCTATTTACATTCCAACAAATTATAAAAAGCCACACCTTGTGTTAGGTGTGACTTAAATTTGTAAATTAATTGTTTTTAAATAGTTTATTGTATATTAAATTAAACTTTTCTCTATCCGTTATACTTATCGTCAATAATTGACCTGCATATTCAAAGGATTGAACATAATTTCCTACTAGTATTAATTTTTCAATTAAAACAGTGAATGGAACATTTTTTTCTTCAATTTTCCCATTTTCTCTATATTTAATTTTATAACTTTTAGTTTTATCTACAT
>NZ_JBHJTF010000097.1:0-1526 GCF_042267565.1 Lysinibacillus sp. NPDC056232
CAGCTGCTCGCTTAAACTCAGCACCTGCGTGCTCAAGTCCGACACGCGCTCGTTCAGCACCGCGTTCTCCCGTTGCATAAGCCCAGACATCTTCTGCCATTCCGCGAAGGCGCTCTCCCATTCGTCCAGCCTTTGCGAGTAGTCCTGATGTAGCTGCTCTAATGCGGTCAGCAACTGCTTTTCCAGCTCTGTCATTTTCCGCTACTCCTGTTTCAGGCGGATCCAGGTCGTCCCGTCGTAGGGGATGGCTTCGGCTTGCATCCCCGGCGGCAGGATAAGGAACCTCCGGCCGTCGCTGCTCTCCTGATAGCGCACTCCCCACGTCCGGGCAGTCATTTTCGCCAGGGTATCTTCCTGCTGACGAAGATGTGTGTAATTGTCGGTTATCTGCTGCCCCTGCCACCACAGAATGCTCCCGCTCGTGGCGATCAGCAGCGCTGACACCATCAGGATGGTGAGCCATGCCCTCCCGGCTGTCAGCAGCACGCTCCGCCGGTTTTTCTCCATCGCCTCGCTCATACTCTGTTCGTGGGCGCTGATGGCGTCGCTGATTCTCCTCGCGCTTGCGCTCAGTTCCGCTCTGACAGACTGCTCGTGCTCGCTGAATGCGGCTTTCAGCATCTCGCCGGTACTCTGCTGCTGCGCTTTCGATTTCTGCTCCAAGTCCTTCGCCAGCGTTAAAAGACTGCTCATAGATGGCTCCCTTCAGTCGGATGTTTCGCCCCCCGTCCGGGTCGGCAATGCTGATGCTGCTTTTCGTGCTGCGCACCACCTCAAAACCTGCGCTTTCCAGCGCCTCAGTGACGTCCTGACGGGTTTTCAGCTCCCCGGATGAGGCAAGGGCAAGCAGGCCGCGCGTAATCGCCTGGGCAGCTTCCTGCTTCGCTTCCGGCAGCGCGGACGGCGTGACCAGCGCCCGCCGGTTTTCCGGCGCGTTCGGGTCGTGCAGCCCCAGCCGGCCGTTGACCACCGTCTGCCAGGCATCGATGCGCGGCCGGTCGGCGCGGTCGTAGTACGGCTGGAGCCGCCTGCCGGTCAGCAGCTCGGTATTGGGGATCAGAAAGTTCAGCTCCAGACGCCCCTTGTCCGCGTGCTCCACCCACAGAATGCTGTACTGATCTTTATCGAGGCCGGGCATCAGAACACGCTCGAAGCTGGCCATCAGTTTTTCCCGCTGGCCGGGAGGCAGATCTGCCTCCGCAAACGACAGTACGCCGGAGGTGTATTTCTTCACGTAAGGCGACACATCAATCAGCTCCCGGACTTCTTCCGGCTTGCCCTGCAGGACGGTGGCGCCTTCACGCTGCCGGTCTTTACCCAGCAAATAGTCCACCGGCCCGGCGCCACCGCCGCGACCGCGCGGATGAAATTTAATGATCATCGTCCGTTCCTTTCTCAAGAACGGCGTGCCGCAGCTGCTCAAGGCCGGCATCGATTGCCATCAGCGCCGCCACAATCTGCACCCTGTCATGGCCGGTACCGCCGCCGGCGTTAACGCGGCGGGCTATCTGGTTCAGGTTGTTGCC
>NZ_JBHJTF010000098.1:0-1468 GCF_042267565.1 Lysinibacillus sp. NPDC056232
CTATAATATGTACCCTTTGTAAAGGACATTTTAAAAAAGGTTAGGCAACTTTCTGAAGCTGCTGTCTGTATTTTGCAGGCGGCAGCTTATTTAAATTCCATTGCCCTCGATAATGATTGTAGTAAATCATATAACTCTTAATTTCTTTCTTTACTTCTTCTAACGTTTCACATGCTCTAATTGTTGTTTCATCTTTAAAATGTCCAAAGAATGATTCTTGTGGCGCATTATCCCAACAATTCCCTCGACGTGACATGGACTGCCCCAAGCCAATTTTCTTTACTAAGGCTTGGAATTTTGGATTCGTATAGTGGAAACCTTGATCCGAATGGATAAAGGCATCTTCCCTTAAATGGCGATGCTTCTTCAATTTATGTAACGTGTTGAGCGCAATTTCTATACTCAACGTAGAAGATACTTCATAAGCTAAAATTTCATTTGTTTCAGCGTCTTTTATCGTTGATAAATAAGCACGTTTACCACCGCCATATGTTAAATATGTGATATCGGTTAGTAATACTTTTCCTGCTACACCTTGCTTGAAGTTACGGTCTAAATTGTTAGGGCATGTGCGATGTTCCTTTGTTGCTTTTGCCATACGACGTGCTGGATTCGCTTTTCGAATAGGGCAGACAATATTAAATTTCTTCATAATGCGACGAATACGCTTGAGGTTGTAGATAATTTCATATTGGTTTTCAAGTGTCATTTTTATTTGACGTGCACCTTTCTTTCGTCCTCGGAAATGAAAGGCCTTTAAAATAACCTCTTTTACCACTTCATCTTCTTCATTCTGTTTTTGACGAGTTAAGACAGCTTCTTCACTAAAATAGCGATAGTAGCCTGAGCGTGAAACATTTGCGATTTCACAAAGATATCTTACCATTCTTTTTAATTGATATTTTTCCATAATTTGATGGATTAATTCAAATTTTTGTGCAGTACTTATTTTGATTTCTTCCTCATCAGCTGCCTTTCGAGTTGATCTAGCTTTTTTAAAAGTTCGTTTTCTGCTTCTAATAATTTCATCTTCGCCTCTAAGCGGACGTATTTTTCTTCTAAACTTAATTCACGCTCTAAAGGGCGACCTGAAGCATGTTTTCTGGCATCTTCTAAACCTGATAGCCCATGCTCTTTATAAGCCATACGCCAACGATTCGAAGCTCTCCGAATACGTGTCGAACCAAGGGCTTCAATATCAAAACCCGCCTCAAGGAAAATTTCACTTGGATATTTTCCTTTATCGTATTCATCAATAAAAAATTCTTTAAATTCATCTGTATAAGTAATGGCTTTTGCGCTTACCGTTTTAACGTATGGATTTAATTTTAATTGTGCCTGTTGTTGTTTCGAAAATAAATTTTTAGTCATACTATTAACCACCGCTCGTTTTTTCTTCATTATAAACAAAAATACCCTATAAGATGACCTTTTTGAAAGTGTCTATCTTATAGGGTACATTTTACTA
>NZ_JBHJTF010000099.1:0-1467 GCF_042267565.1 Lysinibacillus sp. NPDC056232
TAAACTGTACCCTATAAGATAGACACTTTGAAAAAAGTCTATCCTATAGGGTACTTTTGTTTATAATGAGAAAAAAGATGTCGGAGCGGAATGAAATGACGAAAAGATTATTTACTAAAAAAGAGCAAGAACAACTAAACTGTAATCCTAATGTCCGGGCTATTAGTGATAAAGCGATTACTTATACTGAGGAATTTAAACGCCATTTTATTGCAGAAAATGAAAAAGGAAAACTCCCAAGAACAATTTTTGAAGAGGCCGGTTTAGATGTTGAACTAATTGGTTTGAAGCGCATTAGTTCAGCGGGAAAGCGTTGGCGTGCAGCTTATCGTACAACTGGAGTAGCGGGTCTACAAGATACACGGAAAACGAATTCAGGTCGTCCAATAGAACGGGAATTAAGTTTAGAAGAAAAAATTGCACGATTAGAAGCGAAAAATCGATTATTACAAGCGGAGAATGAACTTTTAAAAAAGCTCGATCTACTCGAAAGGCAGATGTTAAAGAAGAAATAACAATCGCAACAGAACTAAAATTTGAATTAATCAGTAAAACGATTCAAAAATATAAACTAAAACGCTTAGTAAGCTATCTATGTGAAATCATGGGTGTATCTCGTTCAGGCTACTATAATTATTTCACTGAAAAATCAGCACAAAAGCGTGCAGCCCATGAGTTAGCAGATGAAGCAATCAAAGAAATCATTTTAAAAGCGTATCATTTCCGAGGACGTAAGAAAGGTGCACGTCAAATTAAAATGACGTTAGAAAATCAATATGGGATTACGTATAACTTAAAACGTATTCGCCGCATTATGAAGAAATTCGAGATTGTATGCCCAATTCGAAAAGCGAATCCTGCACGTAGAATGGCCAAAGCGACAAAAGAACATCGTACATGTCCAAATGAATTACAGCGTAACTTTAAACAAGGTGTAGCAGGAAAAGTATTATTAACAGATATCACGTATTTGACGTACGGAAACAGCAAACGTGCTTATTTATCAACGATTAAGGACGCTGAGACAAACGAAATTTTAGCGTATGAAGTATCTGCTTCATTAAGTATGGATATCGCGCTCAATACTCTTCGTAAATTGAAGCGAAATCACCACCATTTAACGAAAGATGCATTTATTCATTCAGATCAAGGATTCCATTATACGAATCCAAAATTCCAGAAACTTGTGAAGGAAATGGGACTAGGGCAATCTATGTCACGTCGAGGAAACTGTTGGGATAACGCCCCTCAAGAATCCTTCTTCGGTCATTTTAAAGATGAAACCAATCTGAAAGCGTGCGAAACATTAGAAGAAGTAAAACGAGAAGTGAAAAGTTATATGATGTATTACAACCATTATCGAGGGCAATGGAACTTGAAAAAGCTGCCGCCTGCAAAATACAGACAGCAGCTTCAAAAAGTTGCCTAGCTTTTTTTCAAAATGTCCTTTACAAAGGGTACACTTTA
>NZ_JBHJTF010000100.1:0-1404 GCF_042267565.1 Lysinibacillus sp. NPDC056232
GCTTCTAAGCCAACCTCCTGGTTGTCTCTGCGACTCCACATCCTTTCCCACTTAGCGTACGCTTAGGGGCCTTAGTCGATGCTCTGGGCTGTTTCCCTCTCGACCATGGAGCTTATCCCCCACAGTCTCACTGCCGTGCTCTCACTTACCGGCATTCGGAGTTTGGCTAAGGTCAGTAACCCGGTAGGGCCCATCGCCTATCCAGTGCTCTACCTCCGGCAAGAAACACACGACGCTGCACCTAAATGCATTTCGGGGAGAACCAGCTATCACGGAGTTTGATTGGCCTTTCACCCCTAACCACAGGTCATCCCCCAGGTTTTCAACCCTGGTGGGTTCGGTCCTCCACGCAGTCTTACCCCCGCTTCAACCTGCCCATGGCTAGATCACTCCGCTTCGGGTCTTGAGCGTGCTACTAAACCGCCCTATTCGGACTCGCTTTCGCTACGGCTTCCCCACACGGGTTAACCTCGCAACACACCGCAAACTCGCAGGCTCATTCTTCAAAAGGCACGCAGTCACGGCCATGCTCCGAAGAACATGACGACGCTCCCACGGCTTGTAGGCACACGGTTTCAGGTACTATTTCACTCCGCTCCCGCGGTACTTTTCACCATTCCCTCACGGTACTATCCGCTATCGGTCACCAGGGAATATTTAGGCTTAGCGGGTGGTCCCGCCAGATTCACACGGGATTTCTCGGGCCCCGTGCTACTTGGGTGTCTCTCAAACGAGCCGTTGATGTTTCAGCTACGGGGGTCTTACCCTCTACGCCGGACCTTTCGCATGTCCTTCGCCTACATCAACGGTTTCTGACTCGTCTCACAGCCGGCAGACTGTGAAAGCTCATTCCCACAACCCCGCATGCGCAACCCCTGCCGGGTATCACACGCATACGGTTTGGCCTCATCCGGTTTCGCTCGCCACTACTCCCGGAATCACGGTTGTTTTCTCTTCCTGAGGGTACTGAGATGTTTCACTTCCCCTCGTTCCCTCCACACTGCCTATGTGTTCAGACAAGGGTGACAGCCCATGACGACTGCCGGGTTTCCCCATTCGGAAACCCCCGGATCAAAGCCTGGTTGACGACTCCCCGGGGACTATCGTGGCCTCCCACGTCCTTCATCGGTTCCTGGTGCCAAGGCATCCACCGTGCGCCCTTTCTAACTTAACCGTTAAAAAAGATCTTACAGATGCTTTGAAAAAAATTAATTGCCTTCTATCTATTATCTAGTTTTCAAGGAACAAAGCAGAAAGAATGTCATCACATCGTGATGCTTGTCTTTCCTATTGAATGAATTACTCATTCAAAACTGAACAAAACAAAAGCGCTCTCGTAATTATCCTTAGAAAGGAGGTGATCCAGCCGCACCTTCCGATACGGCTACCTTGTTACGACCTGTC
>NZ_JBHJTF010000102.1:0-1281 GCF_042267565.1 Lysinibacillus sp. NPDC056232
CTCTCTGAGTCGACATTTTCTGCGCCTAGCGTCTACAGATTTTCTCCACATTCGGATGGTTGCCCTCTGACCTGCGGAAATTTTCGCGGACCAGATATTTCCATCTGGAACGAAAAAACGCCCGCAGGTGGACAAAACCGCAGGTCAAACACTTGCGGAAAGACGCTACCCGGGCGGACGGAGAAAAATATCGTGACCGAGGCCACATCCCCCCTCCCGCAGTACATGACCGTAGCCGAGGTAGCTGAAGAGCTGCGCGTCACGCCCATGACTGTCTACCGCTGGATTGCGGACGGGGAGATCCCCGCCCTGAAGCTGGGCAGGCGCACGTACCGCATCTTCCGCGAGGACTACCTGGCCTACCGCGACCAGCGCCACCAGGACGCCCACGACCGCGCGGACGCCGCCGGTAGGCCGGCCCCCGCACCCCACGTCCCCGGACAGACCGAGTTCCCCATGCCACGGGTCATGCCCGGACCCATCGACGGCATCGCAGCCCTGTGACCGCCCGTCGCGAATACCGCGGCCCCCGCTGCACCTCGTGCGGCCACCCCGGACAACTCACCGATGGCTCCTGCGCGTCCTGCCTGACCGACCCCGCAGCCATCCCCGAAGACCCCACGCCGACGCGGCCTCCTGCTGCGCCGGCACCTCGGCCTGCCCGCGTGGCCATCCCCGCATGGCTCGCGATCGAGTCGGCCGCGTCCGCTCGCGCACGCCAGCACCGGGCGGCCCGCGGCAACTGACCACCCCTGGACAACTCCACAGAGGCGCCCTTCCCCGGGCTCGCCAGCGCGACGGGACGACGTGACGCGCTGGCACCCGCACCTACCCTTGGCAGCTCGGTGCACTGCCCGCCGGCTGATCCCCGGTGTAACGCCGTTAGACGGAGTGCCGCACAGCCGACCCTCTTCACTCGGCAACGATCTCTCCCGAGACGATCACGCAAACGGTGGGCCTGGAGCCCTGCGCGATCGACCCCCGGGACCAGGTGCCGCGCACACGCGCGAGCGGGCAAGCACTCTGGGGGAGTAGGTCCGGGACGGACCGGTACGGTCGCGGTAGCGACCGCCCTAGACCTCAGCCGGGTTGGGGGGTGCAGACGCCGGCCGGTGGGGGGTACGAGATCAGCACGAGCGAAAGCCCCGGGACGGGGCGCTACCATCGCGGGACGCGATTGTCAATCACGCGCTGCGAAGCAGCAGGCGGGGATGATTAATGCCAATCGTATTGTGAAGAAAGACGTGGCAACAATGAAGGTCGTAATTAATGGTGCAGGAG
>NZ_JBHJTF010000103.1:0-1164 GCF_042267565.1 Lysinibacillus sp. NPDC056232
TACCGGCGGCTGATCTGTCTGGAGCGGATTTGCTCAAAGCGTGGCCGTCAATGGGGCAGCAACTTGGCGCTGTTCACAGCCTATCGGTTGATCAATGTCCGTTTGAGCGCAGGCTGTCGCGAATGTTCGGACGCGCCGTTGATGTGGTGTCCCGCAATGCCGTCAATCCCGACTTCTTACCGGACGAGGACAAGAGTACGCCGCAGCTCGATCTTTTGGCTCGTGTCGAACGAGAGCTACCGGTGCGGCTCGACCAAGAGCGCACCGATATGGTTGTTTGCCATGGTGATCCCTGCATGCCGAACTTCATGGTGGACCCTAAAACTCTTCAATGCACGGGTCTGATCGACCTTGGGCGGCTCGGAACAGCAGATCGCTATGCCGATTTGGCACTCATGATTGCTAACGCCGAAGAGAACTGGGCAGCGCCAGATGAAGCAGAGCGCGCCTTCGCTGTCCTATTCAATGTATTGGGGATCGAAGCCCCCGACCGCGAACGCCTTGCCTTCTATCTGCGATTGGACCCTCTGACTTGGGGTTGATGTTCATGCCGCCTGTTTTTCCTGCTCATTGGCACGTTTCGCAACCTGTTCTCATTGCGGACACCTTTTCCAGCCTCGTTTGGAAAGTTTCATTGCCAGACGGGACTCCTGCAATCGTCAAGGGATTGAAACCTATAGAAGACATTGCTGATGAACTGCGCGGGGCCGACTATCTGGTATGGCGCAATGGGAGGGGAGCAGTCCGGTTGCTCGGTCGTGAGAACAATCTGATGTTGCTCGAATATGCCGGGGAGCGAATGCTCTCTCACATCGTTGCCGAGCACGGCGACTACCAGGCGACCGAAATTGCAGCGGAACTAATGGCGAAGCTGTATGCCGCATCTGAGGAACCCCTGCCTTCTGCCCTTCTCCCGATCCGGGATCGCTTTGCAGCTTTGTTTCAGCGGGCGCGCGATGATCAAAACGCAGGTTGTCAAACTGACTACGTCCACGCGGCGATTATAGCCGATCAAATGATGAGCAATGCCTCGGAACTGCGTGGGCTACATGGCGATCTGCATCATGAAAACATCATGTTCTCCAGTCGCGGCTGGCTGGTGATAGATCCCGTCGGTCTGGTCGGTGAAGTGGGCTTTGGCGCCGCCAATATGTTCTACGATCC
>NZ_JBHJTF010000104.1:0-1136 GCF_042267565.1 Lysinibacillus sp. NPDC056232
ATGCCAGATATTTATACACGGGAGTCAGACTGCGAGTGATAAGATCCGTAGTCAAAAGGGAAACAGCCCAGACCACCAGCTAAGGTCCCAAAGTAATCGTTAAGTGGAAAAGGATGTGGCGTTGCACAGACAACCAGGATGTTGGCTTAGAAGCAGCCATCATTTAAAGAGTGCGTAATAGCTCACTGGTCGAGTGACGCTGCGCCGAAAATGTATCGGGGCTAAACGATTCACCGAAGCTGTGGATTGACATCTACGATGTCAGTGGTAGGAGAGCGTTCTAAGTGCGTTGAAGTCAGACCGGAAGGACTGGTGGAGCGCTTAGAAGTGAGAATGCCGGTATGAGTAGCGAAAGACGGGTGAGAATCCCGTCCACCGTATGACTAAGGTTTCCTGAGGAAGGCTCGTCCGCTCAGGGTTAGTCGGGACCTAAGCCGAGGCCGATAGGCGTAGGCGATGGACAACAGGTTGATATTCCTGTACCACCTCCTCACCGTTTGAGAAATGGGGGGACGCAGTAGGATAGGGTAAGCGCGCTGTTGGATATGCGCGTCCAAGCAGTAAGGCGTGTGTGTAGGCAAATCCGCACACTATAACGTTGAGCTGTGATGGCGAGTCCGTATGGACGAAGTTCCTGATTTCACACTGCCAAGAAAAGCCTCTATCGAGGTGAGAGGTGCCCGTACCGCAAACCGACACAGGTAGTCGAGGAGAGAATCCTAAGGTGTGCGAGAGAACTCTCGTTAAGGAACTCGGCAAAATGACCCCGTAACTTCGGGAGAAGGGGTGCTCTTGAGCGTGCAAGCGCATGAGAGCCGCAGTGAATAGGCCCAGGCGACTGTTTAGCAAAAACACAGGTCTCTGCAAAACCGTAAGGTGACGTATAGGGGCTGACGCCTGCCCGGTGCTGGAAGGTTAAGAGGAGTGGTTAGCGCAAGCGAAGCTGCGAATTGAAGCCCCAGTAAACGGCGGCCGTAACTATAACGGTCCTAAGGTAGCGAAATTCCTTGTCGGGTAAGTTCCGACCCGCACGAAAGGCGTAACGATCTGGGCACTGTCTCAACGAGAGACTCGGTGAAATTATAGTACCTGTGAAGATGCAGGTTACCCGCGACAGGACGGAAAGACCCCGTGGA
>NZ_JBHJTF010000105.1:0-1065 GCF_042267565.1 Lysinibacillus sp. NPDC056232
TAACTTGGTTAAGTTATTAAGGGCGCACGGCGAATGCCTTGGCACTAGGAGCCGAAGAAGGACGGCACTAACACCGATATGCTTCGGGGAGCTGTAAGTGAGCTTTGATCCGGAGATTTCCGAATGGGGGAACCCACTACGTTTAATCGCGTAGTATCTTGACGTGAATTCATAGCGTCTTGAAGGCAGACCCAGGGAACTGAAACATCTAAGTACCTGGAGGAAGAGAAAGAAAAATCGATTCCCTGAGTAGCGGCGAGCGAAACGGGAAGAGCCCAAACCAAGAGGCTTGCCTCTTGGGGTTGTAGGACACTCTATACGGAGTTACAAAAGAGCGAGTTAGATGAAGCGACTTGGAAAGGTCCGCCAGAGCAGGTAAAAGCCCTGTAGTCGAAAGTTCGTTCTCTCCTGAGTGGATCCTGAGTACGGCGGAACACGTGAAATTCCGTCGGAATCCGGGAGGACCATCTCCCAAGGCTAAATACTACCTAGTGACCGATAGTGAACCAGTACCGTGAGGGAAAGGTGAAAAGCACCCCGGAAGGGGAGTGAAAGAGATCCTGAAACCGTGTGCCTACAAGTAGTTAGAGCCCGTTAATGGGTGATAGCGTGCCTTTTGTAGAATGAACCGGCGAGTTACGATTACGTGCGAGGTTAAGCTTTAGAAGGCGGAGCCGCAGCGAAAGCGAGTCTGAATAGGGCGAATTAGTACGTGGTCGTAGACCCGAAACCAGGTGATCTACCCATGTCCAGGGTGAAGGTGAGGTAACACTTACTGGAGGCCCGAACCCACGCACGTTGAAAAGTGCGGGGATGAGGTGTGGGTAGCGGAGAAATTCCAATCGAACTTGGAGATAGCTGGTTCTCTCCGAAATAGCTTTAGGGCTAGCCTCGTGATGAGAATACTGGAGGTAGAGCACTGTTTGGACTAGGGGGCCATCCCGGTTTACCGAATTCAGACAAACTCCGAATGCCAGATATTTATACACGGGAGTCAGACTGCGAGTGATAAGATCCGTAGTCAAAAGGGAAACAGCCCAGACCACCAGCTAAGGTCCCAAAGTA
>NZ_JBHJTF010000106.1:0-1008 GCF_042267565.1 Lysinibacillus sp. NPDC056232
CCATGATAATCATATCCACCTTATCAGCATCCAATTTGATTCCGAAAACTCCAAGAAATATATATAGTCTACAAATTGTTTTAGCGGTAAATTAGGTTGAATTCTTTTAAATTTATCTATTATAGGGTCAGAAACTTTCAAGTAACTATATTTTATATCTTTTAGTTCCAGATTTTCCGCTATTTTATTTCGTACTCTTTGCACAGCAATATCTCTTATACTACTTTCATCCCATTCAACTAAAATAAATCTCCTTTTTCCACCATCACGCAAATTAATATCTAATACTGCTTCAGCAGTAGAACCACTTCCTGAAAAGAAGTCTAAAACGATAAAATCATTTCCATCTACCATAGAAATTAAATATTCTAAAAGCTCAGTAGGCTTAGGATAGTCAAAACTCATATTTTGTTCTTGAAGTTTATTACTCATCGATTGAGTACTTCCTAGATCTTTTAGAACAGATATAACATGAGACTGAGAATCTTTTTTTCTTCCTTTAATCCCGTCTATATTTCCTGTTTGAGTAATAACAAAGCTAGTTTCCTGTTTTTTTGTGTCTAAAACTGTATTAAATTCGTTTTCAATAAATTTCAGTAATATTTTCTTTGAACTCCATCCGCTTTTAGCTACTACAGGATTAACCAACTTATAATTTTCAATAATTAAATCTTCATTATAGATTGGCCAAGCATCTTCTCTCTTTGGAATTATCATCTGCTTTACTTCACATGGAAAACCTTCTGGTAACAAAATTTCACTTATAGGATTTTTGGGACCATTTTTCACAACTGTATTTCTAATTTCGCTATTATGAAGTTTACTTTTTTTATTTTTTAGAAAAACATCATTGCCAAAGAATGACAGTTTGTTTTCACCAACAAATGTGAATTCAAATGTATCATCAGTAAGTTGTTTTACAGAAGAAGCTTGTTTTTTAGCTCCACCTTGCATCCATTTTGTAAACGATTAGTTACAGGTGAAAGTTTATTTATGACGACATTTACG